>JBCDMB010000024.1 GCA_038744685.1 Verrucomicrobiota bacterium | reverse complement strand
CCCAAAAGAAGAACACGTTCGTGCCCAAGAAAGGTCAGAAAAACCCAGACACACTGGCCAAAACTTCGACAACGAACTGAGTCAAAACAACCACCAAACATCACCATCACCCAGTAAGGGTGATTTATGCAATGGCATTAGGGTAAACCCTCTTCCTACGGGAGTGGCCTTTTCAAAGAGTGATGAATGACTGGCATTTGGATCGAATCCGAGCAACGGAACTTCTGACCGGAACTCTCTCGTCCAAAATGGTTGAGCTTCCCTTCTTCGGGATGTGAACCCTTACTTCGCGCCGAAATCACATCCCAGAGAGCCGACGAGACCTTTGCGATAGGACGGATTGCGAACTTTCTGGAGCTCATTGGCCACGATCTCCTCGCGTTCGGCGAGGAAGGGCTCGCCGATTCCCACGAGAAACCGGCTGTCGCTTCTAATTTTTTGCAAGTAGGCGGCGGAGCGTTCGAAGTGCTTGATGTCGAACGCTACCTGGTTATCGAGTCGCTGGGCGTACCACTCCGAGGCAAGAAGGTTCTCACGGGTGAATTGCTCACGAAAACCGGGATTGTCGATAGTCATTCCTTTGAACTCTCCTTCGGCCATGATAAAAAGCAGTGCCTTGAGGGGAGGGCAGGCCAGGTCGATCGAGCCGTCTTCGAAGTAGTTACGGGCGACCCGCTGCTGGGCCTCTACGATATTTCGAATGCTGTCTACGTAGGCCTCCCGATCCTGCAGTTCAGGCTCGAGCATTTCCTTCGGAATGACTGAAGTTGGATTGTTGAACAGCCGGCCGAGGATGATCCGAACGAAACGGGCCGTGATGCGGTAGCCGAGTCTGCTTCCGAGAATCGTTTCACCGTCATGATCGAAATCTTCAACCTTCTCGAGGAATCCGTTTTGAATCATGTTTTCCGGTTGCCTTTCCTCTGCGGATAGACGGGACCAAATCTCCGGTACTAGGAGGCTGATGTCGTGATCGACCCTCATCTTGGCACCCACATAACCGGCTGAGGTCATGAAAGCAGGGTAGCCCGCGAGAATAAAGCTCACGAGAGCGTTGTTGAGGTCGTGAACCGGTAACAGAGCGTTGAAAGGACCTTTCGTAAGTGCACCTTCAGAACCGGCACCGGTCGTGGAGGGGGACTTACCGGTTAAGCTGGCTGTGAACTCCATGAAGAGTTCGGGAAGCTCGAAATAGTGAATTGGATTGAACGCGCAGAGAGCCCGGATGCCAGCTTCGGGATCGGGAGGGTTGTTGCGGTGACCAGGGAGGACAGAGTTGACTGGGAAATAGGCGGGCTCATGACTTGATAGATCCCGTGAAAGGCGTGCAGCCACCTGTGATACATAGTTTCCTTTCTCGTTCTCAATATCGGGCCGCACCTGGAGGTAGCGCGGGTTTTTCGTCACCTTTCCATCAACAATTCGAGGGTTGGCTGTCGAAGCGCAATAGTCGGGACTGGGGGAAGCGTCGAACTCGGTCAGACGCGTGAGCATTGGCTCCGTGTATTGTTCGAAGCGGATCGTGTCCTCGATCTGTTCTTTGACTTCTTCGCGGGTCAAGGGGTGGTAATTGGAGAGAAACACGCCGTCTCTGGCGATATCGCTCTCCGCGGTTTTGTCGTATCCGCGAATGATGGCATCGTCCGGCCGCTGGAAGAAACGGTACTCACAATTTGTCGTAAACTTGATCGACTCGTTTGAGATGTCACTGGATAGTCCCTCGATCTGATCGCAGGGAACGATCGTGCTGGCACTGATATCGTCCTCCCGGGAGATTTTAAAAGCGGGAAGAAAGTCCTTGCGGAGTCCGAAAGTTCTCCACGATCCGTCTTCGGCATATCCAACCCGCAAAAACTGGGTCACCAATTTCTTGTTCCGGTAGCGGAGCTCAAAACCGTGCTGACCATCGACCACGTCTACCGAGAAGCGATCCATCCAATCGTCTCCCCAGTCCTCCTTGTGGAATCGTTTGATGATCAAGACGAGGTCTTTGACGTGTTGAGGGATGCGGCTCAACCATTCATTGTGCTCGTCCGTGTAGTCGATAGTGGAAGGGGTGAGCAGCTTGATGACAGAGCCGAGGGAACGCTCTACACTGAGAATTCCCCGGCCTTTGTCTTTATTTCTTTTGTCGTCTTTGAAGCGTTTGCTGTAGTCGTGCTCCAGAACTTCGTGGACCTTTTGGAAGTCTTTATGGAAATCCGATACGTAGACCGGCCCACTTATGATCGCGTCTTCCAAAGACTTCGAAATTTCTGACTTGCCGCCTCCTGACACGGTGCACGGCTTGTGGCAGAAAGTGGCTTCGGGGTTGGTTCCCCGGAGCCGCCACCGGCGACCTTCAGCGGGTTTGATCATCCGCACCTGATATCCGGTAGGATAGACGTAAATGTTGTCGGGTTTGAGTCGGAGAGACTGCTCGGCTCCATCCCAGTTCCACATCACCTTTTGCTCCTCAAGACTGATTCGGGTTTCCTCTGGAACGTAGATGATCTCCGGATAGCGCCGATCAACTCCATAGCCGTTGGGATGGAAATCCGCTACAGATTCCAGACTCTTCTGCATCATTGCAAAGTCTTGACCGTGTCCGGGAATATGACTTCCGGGAACGAACTCTTCTCCCAGATCGTAGCTGGGAAAGACGAGTGCACCACCGGCGTGCTCCTCCTCAGCCTGCCCGCATAAATTTGCCGAGAAGCTGATTTGAGTTTTCACCTCTTTCTTGCAGTAGCCGAAGTAGCTGTCCGAGATCGCCGTTACAATGACACCGTCGGTAGATCGCAGGGTAATTTTAAAGGCAGATCCATCGTTGTAGAGTTCGTCCTCTTTTTCCCAGCACATCCTGTCTCGTTTCTGGCGATCGGTGGCTTCGGAGATATGGGGTAGACCCAACTCCTTTTTCTTCAGCTGCCCGAGATGAGGCGCCAGAATGACGCAGCCCGTTTGCCCCGACCATCCTCTGACGTCAAGACCCGCATCGTTCTCCGGAAGGAAGGGGTCTCCCGCGTTACCAAAGATCGATTCCACAAAATCGAGGTTACTCGAAAGAACTCCGGGGACGAAAAACCGCACTTCCATCGATTTTTTATGCGAATAGCCGGGCACCTCCGGGCGCACGGTAGGCCGTAACAGAAGAGAAACCCAGCAATGCGCCTTCTCTTCTTGGTAGGCAGTGAGTGGAACGAGAAGGAACTCTTCCTGTGCTTGAACGGCAGCCCGGAACAGGCGGAGGGCGGTCAGCGGCGGGACCGCCTTTTTGTCAGCTGCTACCGGAAGTCCCCAATCCGTTACATGGAAGACACCAGCAGTTGTGCGACGATCACTCTTTGGGTTGTGGAGAACCCCCTGAGCAACACGGTAACTATCGTTGATAGAGCTTTTGAAGTGATCAGCGTTACCCGGCAGGGAAAGAGTTTTGGCGAGTCCGTGCCGATCGAGGACAAACGTATCCCGAGGGAGCTGGGGCGATTCTTCTCCCACTTCCTTCGCGAAAGCATCGAGGAAGTCTTGTATGCGCCGGTCGCAGGGTGGGATGGGCGATTCGGCCAAATGTGTACGGGCTTTTACACTCTGGAGAAATGGCTCAGCGAGATCCATGATCGGAGAGCCACCAACTTTTTGGAATCCCTGTTTCCCAATCGCCTCCAGCTTCAGGTTGACGTAGTCGGCAAGGTCTTCTTTTGAGAAGCGGGCCTTCCCGATTCCAAATCTGCGATCCAGTTCCTCGGCACTTAGTTCCTCAAACATAGGCCCTATGCCAATAACCTTGGCGAGGAAAGCAATCAGTAAAAGGTCCCGCTTTTGTAACAATTAGGACCGCTTTTGAGGGAAATCAGGGAGGAAGTGCGCGGCGGTATTGAGCTTTCGGTAGGAGCGGCGACTTCAGTCGCCGAAACGGAATCCAGAAAGAGTCTCAGATTTAGTGCGACCCAAGCAGAGTTTTTAAGAAATCACTGTCGCGATTCCTCCGCGCTGTGGGTTTCGGCGACTGAAGTCGCCGCTCCAATTACGCTTGTCGCTTACGCGACCGGTTCGACGGAGACCTTACGCCGGGCCCGGTCGAATTTCACTTTGCCGTCCTTGAGAGCAAAGAGGGTAAAGTCACGTCCCATCCCGACATCTTCACCGGGGTGGAATTTGGTGCCCCGCTGACGGACGATGATGTTTCCGGCTACGACAGACTGGCCGCCAAATTTTTTCACGCCGAGGCGCTTGGCGTTGCTGTCGCGACCGTTGCGTGAAGTTCCCTGTCCTTTTTTGTGAGCCATGGTTTTTAGTCCTTAGCTGCCAGCTTGAATGGATTCAACGCGGACAACAGAAAGGTGCTGGCGATGACCTTTCCGGCGCTTGTAGCCTTGGCGGCGACGTTTCTTAAAAATAGTTACTTTTGGCGCCCGTTTGTTCTCGAGGACCTTGAGGGTAACAGAGGCACCTTCAACGTAGGGGGCACCCACTTGAGCATCCCCGCCTGAACCGACCATGAGAACCTCGCTGATCTCCACGTTCGCCCCTTCTTCCGCGCCATCAATGCGGTTTAGGAAGAGAACGTCGTTTTCAGAAACGGTAAATTGGCGACCTTGGGATTGAATCGTGGCTTTCATGGCAAACAGGCGAGAAAAGGGTTTTGGATAGAAACTGGCAAGTCCTTTTTTGGTTCTTTTCGCTGTTCCCGGGCTGAGTTTCGGTGTAGGCGTGAGCTTACCAATGGAGAGAAGTCAAAACAGCTTATCCAACAACCTTTTCAGCGTTTTAGACGGTGTCGCTGAGAGAATTTCTGTAGGAATGGTCGCCGACCGAGTGGCGGATAAGGGCTTTGGTATCTTATTGATTTTACTGTCCTTACCGAGTGCTTTGCCCGTTCCGGCACCCGGCTACAGCACGCCGTTTGGAATTCTTCTGGTGGTTCTCGGGATTCAGATGGTGATCGGGCGGGTTCAACCCTGGCTGCCGGAGAAGGCGCGGAAAAAAGAGTTTTCAAAGGAGAGGGCGGAGAAAGTGTTTCGGTCGGCGGGAAAGATTCTTCATAAGATGGAGGTTCTGGTCCGCCCTCGAATGCGATGGATCAATAGCCGCGGTGGTCGTGTTTTTTTTGGAGCTGTAGTGATTGGGATGGCATCGCTCATGATCCTTCCCATTCCCCTCACAAACACGCTTCCGGCTTTCGTAATCTTTGTCGTTGGAATCTCTCTTTCCGAGGACGATGGTTTGATGGCAATCGGTGCTTTTGTGCTCGGAATCTTGGCCGCTGCTTTCTACGCCTACATTATTTATCTTCTAGCCACCGTCGGAATGGACGGAGTCGTTCAGTTCAAGGAATGGATAAAGGATCAGCTGTGAGAGTTCCCCGGTTTTCGATTCTCCTGTGGAGGAATGGAGAAAGTTGATCGGTGTTCGGAATCCGCTCGATCAGGATGACAACGAGAATTCTCAATGGCAGGGCGCAGTCCCGCGAAAGCGGGACAAGCCGCGCGTGGATTAAAATCAATCGAGATTCTATTTTAAATCAGCCCGGCTTGTCCCGCTTTCACGGACGGCGCCCGGAAGAACTGATGTCGATTGAGATCACACTTGATTGAGTCAGAGCTAATGAACCTCCTCCTGGTAGACGAATACCGCGATCACTACGAGTTTGGTGGTAGCGATCCGCGAACGGAGAAGATTCTTCGTATCAACAGTTCCGAGATCTGTATCGGGGTTGTCAACGGGCCCCGCGGGATTGGCTGTGTAGACCGGGTGGATGGATCCGGTGTGCTCATCCGAGATATTTCTTGGGAGAAAGAGCCACCGTTGGCCTCAGGAATTAGTCTGTGGGTGGGTCTTCCGCGACCAGCGGATCTGCGTCGGATTCTGGTTAGCGCTTCCTCTCTGGTGGTCCGCGAGATCGTCGTCGTTCAACTCGACCAGACTCCTCCGGGATATGCGCAGAGTGACGTTCTTTCAAAAGAATCGGTTCAAGAGCATATGATTGCAGGACTTGAGCAGGGGTTTCACACGATTCTGCCTCGGTTTTCGTTCTTCGAATCGCTCGAGAGGGCAGAAGAGACCCTGAATCCTCTGGTTTCAAAGTTCGTGCTGGATCCATACCTAGGAACAGCGCTTCTCGGAGAAAGTGAAGATGACCGTGGTTCGGAAAGGGTCCTATTTATCGGTAGCGAGCGTGGTCTTTCGAAACGCGAACAAGAAATGGTTGTTCGTTCGGGTTGGATTCCCCGTCATCTGGGTCCAGCGATCCTGCGAACGGAGACTGCGGTTACAGCGGCGATCGCGCTCGTCCATCGGACGACCGGTTTTTCGGGTTCCGCAGAGAGGAGTGTGATTCGTGTTTCCCGTTAGTCATCGGTTGCGGCGCCGGAAACCACGCCATGAAACTACTGCGGGAATCGGAGGAAGAAGTCTCCGCCTACATTGAAAAGGAAGACTCACCGAGACCCGTTACCTATCAACTGGATCTGATGAAGAAAGTGGGTTTCGAGAAAACAGAAATCCTCCACAAGAACTCCTGCTTCGCGGCGTTCGGAGGAGTGAAGGCGTCATAGTCATTGGAGGGACCACGGCCTCGTGGTCCGAAGGGGTGTAATTTTGAACTCGGGGTTGAAAAGCCTTTGTGAGGGGAGGGACGGGCTCTGTCCCGTCCGGTAGTTTTGGCCGAACAACCACTCCGACGCGCGGACCACGCGGCGTGTCCGCCGAAGCTCGAAGAGCGAAGGAGGAAGGTGGTCCCTCCCGGAGAGTTGATGCACTTACCCCGAGGATTAAATTGGATTCGGTCCGAAGAAGCCTCTGTATTTCTTGTAGGTCGTCTTCGCTTCACTCCATCCCATCAATCGACTCGGCTCTTGCGATGATCTCCGAGTCTTCGAGAGAGAAGTGGATCTCCATCGGGCGGCAGCACACCTCGCAGTCGTAATCCCACACAGCCGGTAGTTCATTGGGAGCTGGACTGGTGACGGAAAAGCTCTCGAAGCAACTCGGGCAGGTCACCTCACATTCGTATTCAATATTCACGAGCTATGTTTCTTGTTCGATGATGGTTGCGAGATGGTAGCAATACCCATGAATCGCATGGTCGGCGAGCTCCCGGAACCAAAGGGCCGAAGGGTTTAGCCACGGCAAACGTTTTGCAAACTGGAGCTGTGCCTGCTTTCTGAATCGGGCTCTCTCCTGGTAAGGGACTTCGAATTTTCGCTGGCCCTCGGCAATAAATGCCAAGCGGCCAACATCTTCGAATCCGAGGCGTTTCGGTGGTAAATGGCAGACGACGTCGGCAGTTACTTGGTAGCGCATCACGGTGCCCTCGTCGATAGACTGAGCAAATCGAGAGTCGCCGACTCTCGGACATCCTAAGACAATCGTGCCGTTGATTGGAAACTCGGAAGCGGCGAGAATTGCGAGTGCTCCCCCGAGACTGTGACCGGTGGACAGGGTAGGGGGCGGCAGCCGGAGAAGCTCATTGCGAAGAGTCTGCCAAGCCGCGGCAAAGCCACGGTGCATTTTCCCTCCCTTAGGGTGATTGACGAGACCTGCATCGACGTCGTGACGAAGATTGCGAATCTCATCCGGACGGGTGCCGCAGCAACAGAGAAGAATGTCGTCATCGCGTTGCAATAGGTCGGCCCGGACACCATCATGCTCGACTCGCGTCTCCAGCTTCCAGCCAATAGCCGCTGCTGAAGCCTCCGCACGGTCTTCGTTGTGATAGACATTGTGGCTGAGACTGGCGAGGTGCCACGCACAGGCAGCGTCTTCGCAGTCGAAACCCCTCCAAGGAAACTGTGGCTCCGTGGTTACAGGGACAAGCTCTGGATGGAAGAGGTGAGATCGGCGGGCATCGGGAACATCCCCAATGGGAAGAAAACCAGTCTTCGGACGCTTCCGAAAGAAGTGTGATTTATGGGTCAACTTACCGGCAAAGATAGGTGTGGAGGGACTACGTGTTCGTGGTCTGCGTGGATCGAAAGCTAAACCGTCTCTTAGTCAGATTACGAGCAAGGTCTTTGAACCGTCTGCCCGGTCCACGGTATCTTTATTTAGATTTCGAAGTGGTTCATAGCCACCAGACAATTTCAAATTTCAAATTTTCGATCTGAAATGTGTTTTCATGAAGCCTGACAAGGCTAAATGAAAATACCTTGCTGCCCGGTACGGACGGAGCCATTCGACAGGCTCATGACCTACCGGACCCTCCCCTCGAAAGATACCCTCGGTCTTACAAACCAATGACAAACCGGTTATGCTCGGAGACGGGTTGCCCTTGGGGCCCGAGGGCCGCTGGCCTGCAAACCTCTACGCACCTTTAACCGGATTCCGGCGGTGCCGCGATCACGTGCCAAAGGAGGTTAATCGAAGTGCCTTTTACTCTCCAGAATTGAGTGGATCCGATCCAAAGAGTGCTTCTCGGATCAGCTGATAGATGCCCGTATTGTCGATATCGCTACCAAGGTCTTCGCTTTTGTATCCACTGGCCTTCGCGACGACGCTACCGGGAAAATCATAGTACGTTGCCCATGCAATTCCGAATGAATGGCGATTGCCGAAAGAATCGGGAAGTGAAACGAAGGGAGCACCCCCAAGACCGTCGGGACCATGGATTGGAGCCCCATTGTCATCCCGTTCCGGGAGGGGAGTATCGAGGTCGACGTCCCTCATTGCAAAGACGGTCGGATGGCCGGCATCGCTGTCGGACGCGACTAGAAGGAGAGTGTCGCGATCCGGATGGTTTGAGAGGTAGGTCAGAGCGACTCCGATCGCTTCGTCGGCACGGGCAGCTGCTTCCAACATTCCTGCAGCATTGTTACAGTTGCTGAAGTTGTCGGTTCCCTCCTCTTCTGAGATGAGGAAAAACTCTTTTGAAGGATCTTCGCCGAGAACCCGGAGCGCGGCGGCGGTCATTTCGGCGATTGTCGGGGCGTCCGGCCGGTATAACGGCACACCCATCTTTTGGATCACTTCTTCTTTTCCAAAGTTGTAGGTATCTCCGGGCGCAAAGATGCCGATGACCTTTTTGGTTTCCGGTCCGAGAGCCAGTAACTCCTCCCGGGTAAAAATGACTTTGTAACCTCGTTCCTCTGCTTCCTTCAGGAGGTTTCTTCCGTCGGTCCGCAACCCGTTGAGTCCAAAGTGACCGACCTCGCTTTCTGGAATCAATTGAAGCTCCCCACCAGCAAAAATCACATCGGTTCCGCTCTCCATCACGGAGGCCGCAATTTCCAGAGTGTTCTTCCTCGATTCCGAACTGGCGACGAAGACTGCGGTTCCCGGCTCGGCAATGTGCCCGGAGTTTACAATTCCCGTGCGGACCCCACGGCTTTGAGCTTCTTGAAGAATCGTGAGCGGGCTGCCCGATGCAGAGAGGATCGGCTGATCCCTATCCATGCCGAAAGAGTTGTGGTGCACCTTCTTTCCGTAGGCGTGGACCGTCGCTCCGGCATGGGAGGTTGTGGAGAGCCAGTTCTTCTGGTGTGGACGGTAAGCGGCAAGACGTTCAAGACTGTCCCAGTGGGTGATGCCATCGGGCCCGACAGTAAGTAGCCGCATGGCGTTCCAATGCCCTAGACCTGTGCCGTCCGGATGGAGGAAGATGACGCTGCCCGAGAAGCTCGGAGTTATGGACAGCAAGAGGGCGATGAAGGAATTTCGGAAGAGAAGCACTTCCGAAGGAAATGTCATATCGAGTAATCGGGCAACTCTTCCATCGTGACACTTTCGTGTCAAAGAGTGGATACTCTTGGAGTCAGTGCCGCCTACAGAGCATTGCTTTGGATGCTTCGCTGACTCGGCTGAGTTCGTTAGCGGCTGGCGTCTTTCTTTTGTCAGGACTGAAAGGCAGACATCGAGGCCGATGTCCCTCCACAAAAGGGGCATTGGAGGGACGCCGGCCTGACTCGGCTAAGCGCGCCACAGATCGGCGTCTTTGATTTGTCCAGCAGGAATCCCGGACATCGCCGTTCAACAGGCTCAGGCCGGGAGGGACGGACTCTGCTCCGTCCGCGCCGTTTGAAAAGGGAACGCTCTTCGAATTAAGACCGGTATAGCGATTGACGAGCAGACGGTCCGGGCGGAGCCATTCGACAGGCTCATGACTTACCGGACCCTCCCACGGATTCACGTATCTTCCAAAAGCGGTCGTTCTGGATCGAGTGCTGGGAACTGAAGCGTGACTACCGTTCCTTCGCCCGGACGACTGTCGATTGCGATTGTCCCTTGGTGGTCCCGCATAATTCGGTGGACGATCATCATGCCTAAACCATTTCCAGTGGTCTTTGTCGTAAAGTAAGGCTGGAACACTTTGGGAATATCCTCGGGCTCAATGCCCTCGCCCGTGTCTGCGAAGAGAAGAACGGTGTGTTTGGGATCTTTTCGCCAACGGATGCGGATCGAGCCGCCGCCTGGCATCGCTTCGACAGCGTTTTTGAGCACGTTGAAGAACACTTGCTTGAGCTGGTCAGGATCCCCCAGAACTGGAGGGGGAAGGGTGTCGAGATCGACGACCACGTCGACTTTCCGCTCAGCAAAAAGATCGCTCTCTACCTCGAGGACCTCATTCAGGACATCCATTAAGTTCACCTGCCTGAGGTTCGGTTCCTGAGGACGGATCGCGGCAAGGAAATTGGTAATGATTCCGTCAAGCCGTTCGACTTCGCGAGAGCAGATGTCGACCGACTTCTTCGTCTTTCTCGTTTCTTTCGAGTCTTTCAGACTCTCGAGTTGTCTTCGGATTAGCTGCAAGTGGATGGTGAGGGAGTTGAGAGGATTTCCCAGCTCGTGGGCGACTCCAGCTGCCAGCATCATGATGGAGGCCACTCGTTCATTTTCGATCAGTTCTTCAGTAGAATGCTTGATCTCGGTGACATCCGAGAAAACGACCACGGTTCCGTCGCGAAGATCAAGCTCTGTAGCCTCCTCCATGGGAACCAGATAGACGCGCAGGGCTTTAGTTTCAGGGTAGTGGACTTCAATCTCGCAGGAGGCTGCACGCTTGTCCGGCTTGCTGTCCTCGGGATCAATTTGGAGCGCTTGGGAAAGTTCTGGGATCCGGCGCCAAACCACCGACTTCCCGATCTCTCTTCTCTGGAGACCAAGGAGCCGAAAGGCAGCCTCGTTGGAGTACTGAATGATCCCTTCTCCGTCGAGAACGAGAATTCCGTCATGAATGATGTCGAAGACGCTTTCGAGCAAATGCCTGTCCCGGACCAGACGGTTAACGAGAATCGTGAGGTTCTGTTCGTCGAGGTCCTCAAGACGACCGAGAATGCGCTCGAGGCCCTTATTGCGGTTTCGGGGCATGGGTGCGCGTGGGCCTAGCGAGCCGTTTTGAGAACGTCGTCCGGCTCGAGAATTCGTGAAATGAGGGAAACCAACCGCTCTCCGAGGACCTCTTTGTCGCTTAGTGGCCACTCCTCCCGGAATCCTTCAGGGCCCAAAACAGTGAGGATGTTGGTGTCTCCCGCAAAGCCTGCCCCCGCTTCGTCAATCCGGTTCGCGGCAATCAAATCGAGATTTTTCTCCTCCAATTTCCAGAGAGCGTAGTTCTCCAAGTCGTGGGTTTCCGCGGCAAATCCAACGAGAAACTGATTCCTCTTTCTCTGCGAAACGGTCTTTAGAATGTCCACGACGGGCTCCATTTCCAGATCGAGCCGGGCGTCTCCTTTCTTCTCCTTTCGGTCAAGGACTTGTTTGGGGCGGAAGTCCACAACGGCTGCAGTCATGATGAGAATATCGCAGGCGTCGAACAGCGCGTCTACCTGATGAAACATCTCCTCGCCGGTGACTACGGGATAAAGGATGCACTCGGGAGGTTCTACGAGTTGGGTAGGACCGCTAATGAGGTCGACCGTCCAACCAGCCTCTACCGCGGCTTTCGCAATCGCAAACCCCATCTTTCCTGTGGAGGCATTGCTGATGTAACGCACCGGGTCTATTGGCTCCCTCGTGGGACCAGCCGTGATTACGCACCGTAATGGGGATGAAAACTTCACTGTAGTGTCTTGTGCAGTCTTAAAGGACCGAGTTTCCGGATGAAAAACTCGGAAATTACCTTTACGGGAACGACGTGTCACGGTTTTTTCACGTTCGTGTCGGACACCGTAAAGAAACAGGAAAACCCGTGGTTCAATCTCGGCTTCAATATTGTCGTCCCGTCGCTTCTTCTGATCAAGGGCGACGACTGGTTCGGAGGAATACTAGAGGGTCTCCCGTTTGAAACCGCTAAATCGATCTTTGTAATAGCCCTAGCATTTCCCCTTGGCTATGGGATCTATGATTTCGTTCGAAGACGAGCATGGAACTTTTTCTCTATCTTAGGAATTGTTGGGGTTCTTTTAACGGGAGGTATCGGCTTACTTGAGCTTCCTCCGGTTTGGGTCGCAGTTAAAGAGGCTGGAATCCCTGGAGCCCTAGGTCTTGCCACCTTGATCTCGACTTTTACCCGTTATCCTTTGGTGCGCCTATTTATCTATCGTCCCGAAATTTTCCAGGTTCACCGAATACAGAGTCGGCTTGAAGAGAGAAATAATAAAGCTGGTTTTGAAACTTTGATGAGAAAAACGACCTACCTCCTCTCTGCATCATTTTTCCTCAGTTCTATTTTGAGTTATTTTTTGGCAAGGTGGATCGTCGTTAGCCCGGCTGGAACTACGGAGTTCAACGAAGAATTGGCAAAAATGAACGTGCTCACTTTTCCTGTAATTATGGGTCCCGCCTTGATCGTGACTGGCTTCGCAATCTGGCTTTGTTTTCGTGGTTTGAAAGAGCTGACGGGACTGACTCTGGAGGAAATGATCGAGGATCCAAAGGCGCGGGAAGCGGCGAAGGAGAGTTAGGATTTTCTATTCCGGGAGCGAGGGTCGTAAGACAGTCCCCCGGTGGAGAGTTCCTAGGCCCGGCCACCCCGTCACCTTTCTCCATTGACCCTTTTTGAATGGCGTACTCCTTTGTGAACTGACTCCTATGGCTGGTTTCGCGGCAGACGTTCTCCTCTTCGTCCACTTTGGATTTGTTGTTTTCGTGGTGGGTGGTCTGATAGTGGTTTGGGTAGGAGCTGCGCTGCGTTGGGAATGGGTTCGCAATCCTTGGTTTCGTGTAGGTCACCTTCTGGCAATTGGCTTCGTCGTTGTGCAGTCTTGGCTCGGGATTATCTGTCCCCTCACCGATTGGGAGATGCAGTTGCGCGAACGGGCGGGAGAAGAGACTTACGAGGGTTCGTTTATTTCCCATTGGCTGGATCGTATCCTTTACATCGAGGCACCATGGGAGGCGTTTCTTGCCGCCTACACGATCTTTGGCCTTTTGGTCTTAGGCAGTCTTTTCGTCGTTCGTCCCCGGTTCCGTAGCTCGCGGCTTACGGGTGAGTTTCGAAAAGAGCAGGTAGACGACCGGAACGGCGATTAGGGTTAGCGCGAGACTGCTGATCAGCCCTCCAGCTGCCGCGACACCAAGAGGTCGCCTGCTCTCTGCGCCTGCCCCGAAACCAATTACGATTGGCATAAGTCCGGCAATCGTTGAAACGCTGGTCATCATGATTGGTCGGAAGCGGATTTTTCCTGCCTCCAGCATGGCTTGTTTCGCGCTCACGCCACGAGCCAACTGTTGATTGGCGAATTCCACCAGAAGGATTGCATTCTTCGTCACAAGTCCCACAAGGAGGATTAGTCCTATCTGGCTAAACAGGTTCAGATTCATTCCGGGAATTCGCTCAAAGAAACTCAATGCCCAAAGGGCGCCAAAGGCTCCGCAAGCAGCGAGGGGAACCGTCAATAAAACCGTGAGAGGATTGGTGAGGCTCTCGAATTGTGCGGCGAGAACCATGTAAACCAGAAGTAGGGCGAATCCCAGGACGAAAAGAATTTCATTCCCGGTATCGATCAGATCCTCGGCTTCGCCACTCCAGGTGTAGGTCACGTTGGGAGGTAGTTCCTCCTCGAGAATTGCTTCCGTTCGGCGAATCGCTTCTCCCATGGTGACCCCGGTTGGGGTGGCCTCGATCGTAGTCGACCGGATCCGATTGTAACGTTCGATTGCGTTTGGACCACCTCCCTCTTCAAAGTCGACTAGATTGGAGACTGGTACGAGTTCTCCCGCTCCGGTGCGGACATAGACGCGGCTGATGTCTTCCGGTGTGAGACGGGACTCACGATCGAGCTGGGCGATTACATCATACTCCTTGCCGTCACGCTTTACGTTGGAAATGTCCTCGCCGCCAAAAAGAACTTGGAGGGTGCGCGACAAGTCAGCCAATGAGACATTGAGCTCGTTTAAACGATCGCGGTTTGGGACTACCCTCAACTCCGGCTTGTCGAGATTGAAAGTCGACCGGGTGTTGGTGAGAAAACCTTCGGCCGAGAGACGCCCAGCGATCCGTTCGCCGAGGCCAGACAGAAGGTCGAGATCCGGGCTTTGCAGAACGAGTTGATAGGGCAGGCCAAACCCGGAACCAATCGATTTTGGGAGAATTGCGATTGAAAACGCGCCCTCGACGCCCCCAAAGAACTGGTCCTTGAGTCCACCCGGAGCGTTGACGATGTCAGGAACGGAACGCTTTCTCTCACTTGCGTCGACAAAGCGGGCAAACATGAGGCCCTGCGCGGGGTTTCCGACGCCGTCAAGGGGAAGGGCAACAGCGGTAAAGAATCCTGCCACCTCTGGGACTTGCTTCACAATTTGTTCCATCTTTTCGACCATTCGGTCAGTGTAATCAGAGGTGGAACCCTCTGGAGCGATGGCTAGTGCGAATAGTCTTCCCTTATCTTCCTCGACCAAAAACTCCTGATCCAGCTTTAGATAAAAGAAGGCCCCGACCCCGACCGCACCCGCGATAATCAGAAGGATGACCGAGGGATGATTGAGAGAGAATCCGAGCGTTTTTTCATAGGCTCGAGCGAGACGATCAAAACCTTTTTCAAAGAATCGGAAGAACCAAAACTCCTCTTCCAGGCTCCGCTTCCTTGCCCGCTGGGTCCGCGCTGAAAGCATCGGGGTAAGGGTGAGAGCAACGAAAGAGGAGACAACGACCGCACTCGCGAGAGTAACCCCAAACTCGATGAAGAGACGTCCTGTATCGGAGGTTTGAAAAGTGATGGGTAGAAAAACGGCTACCAGAGTCACAGTCGTTACGATCACCGCGAAGGTGATCTCCTTCATGCCCAGGATAGCAGCTTCGATAGGCTTCATCCCCTCCTCGATATGCCGGTAAATGTTCTCCAGAACTACAATCGAGTCATCGACCACGATTCCGATCACCAGAACAAGGGCGAGCATGGTCAGAATGTTGATCGAATACCCAAAGAGGTAGAGAACGAAGAAAGTTCCGATAACCGACACAGGGATGGTAATCGCTGGGACGAGAGTCGATCGGATGTTTCGGAGAAAGATAAAGATGGTAAGGACAACGAGTCCGAATGTGATCCCGAGGGTCCGCCACACCTCGGTAATCGCTTTCTCAACGAATATGCTTTCATCATAGGCGACAAACCAGGAGACGTCGTCGGGTAAATTGGCCGAAAGCCTCTCCATTGTGGCAGTAATCCCCTTTGCCACCTCAATCGTGTTGGCCTGCGACTGGCGAATTACCCCCAGACCAACCGCTGGGTCGCCGTTGTAACGGGCAACTGTCTTTTCGTTCTCAACGCCGATCTCGACGGTCGCAACATCTTCCAACCTTACGAGAGGGGAACCAGCATCAGAAACAACTATCCGACCAAATTCCTCGGGTGTTTGCAGGTCACCTCGGGTGTAAATTGAGAATTCCCGTTCACGGTTTTCCAGTTGGCCGCTCGGTAAGTCGACGTTCTGATTTTCGAGAGCATCTTCGACGTCGATTATGGTGATTTCCCGGGCAGCCATCGCCGCCGAATCAAGTCTTATGCGAATCGCAAATCGCTTTGAACCTCCGAGGATCACCGAGCTCACTCCTGGCACGATTTGGAGTTGCTCTTGAAGCTGATTCTCGGCGAGATCGGTCAGCTCAAGGGTTGACCGTTGTTCGCTAAAAAGAGCGACCCACATGATCGGCCGAGCATCTGAGTCGGCCTTGGCAATAACGGGCTCATCGATATCGTCGGGAAGGTTCGACCGAATTCGCAAAACACGGTCACGGATTTCCTGAGCAGCAACATCGATATTGCGGCTCAAAGAAAACTGCACGGTAACAAGGCTTAACTGCTCTCGGCTCTGGGAGGTCAGTTTCTCGATACCTTCAACTCCGCTTACAGCATCTTCGATGCGCTCGGTAACTTCCGTTTCTATGATCCTCGCATTGGCGCCCGGATAAATAGTGGTGATCGTAACAATCGGCGGATCGATGTCCGGCAGCTCGCGCACCGGAAGCTGGAGAATCCCCGCAACCCCAAACAGGATGATTGCCAAGCTCATCATGGTGGCAAGGACCGGCCTTTTGATACAAATTTCGGACAGGGTCATCGTGGAGGCCGTTTAGCTATGGGTCGGTTGGCCCGCATCTTGATCGATGGAATGGGGAACGTTGAACGTCCAACAGTAAACGTCGAACTTCGGGACATCGATGTTCAATGTTGGAAGTTCAGCGTTCAAAGTTCGCTATCTTTCGTTGTCAGTGGCGACGGGCTTACCGGTGCTCCCGGAAAAAAGACTTTTTGCACTCCCTCTGCAACGACCTGCTCTCCGGCTTCCACGCCTGACAAGATCTCTACTTCTCCGGAGCGACGGACGCCGATTTGGACGGGACGTAATTCGGTGAGGTTCTGCTCGTTGACCACATAGACGAAGGGTAAGTCTCCTCTTTGAAAAACTGCGGATTCGGAGATTACTACACTGTCTTCGCGGGTCTCAACTGAGAGGGATAGGTTTCCGAACATACCTGGCTTTAAAAGACCATCCGCATTAGGTAGGATTGCCTTGACCTCCACTGTCCGTGACGTGCGGTTAATTACTGGAGAAACGAAAAAGACCTCTCCTTCAAAGGATTGGTCTGGATAGGCTGGAACTACGATACGAATGACTTGGCCCGCTGCGAGTCGCCTCAAAAACCGTTCCGGAACATCAAAATCGATTTTAACAGGATTGATTTCTACTAGCGTGGTCAAAATATCTCCGGGCTCAACGTAACTTCCGGGACTGATTTCTCGAGCCGCTAAAATTCCGCCGAAAGGGGCATGAATTCGAGTGAAGTTCAGATCTTCCTGTGCTCCCTCCAAAAGGGCTTTCGCAACGTCGTACTCACCGATTTTCTCGTCGTGCTCCTGAGGAGGGATGAGGTCCCGCTCGAGAAGCTGCTTGCTGCGATCCAAACTCGTCTGAGCCAGATCGAAAGTTGCCTGGGCTTCGCTGAGGCGTGAGCGGAGGCGGGAGTCGTCGATTGTGATGAGAAGATCCCCTTTCTCGACTTGGTCTCCCTCTTCGAACTCTATGGAGCGAATTCGGCCAGAGATTTCCGGGCTCAGGTCGACTCGCTCGTTGGCGGCGATAGAGCCAACGAGATCCACCGTCTCCACAATCGTTTCCAGTCGTGCCTCGTCCACCAGAACCGGCATAGGAGGTGGGCCTCCCGCAAAACCTGCTTGCTCGTCGCCGTCGGAGCAACCTACGAGGAGCGCACTGGCACCTGCGAGGAGAAAATAAAAGGGCTTCATGACCACGCCTTATGGGGCCTTGTTTCGCTTTGAATGTCAAAGCGGATTCGACGAGTTACTCGGTATTCGAGCATGGTAGGCTAGCGATCTAACTAAAGAAAAGACCCTTGCCTGAAATCAATCCAAGCAAGGGTCTTGAGATAGGGCTTTCTGGCGATGAACCAGATCCCGTAAATCTAACCTCTGCGCCGACGAGAAAACGCGCAGAGAAGTCCCGCGGCTGCTAGAATGAAGCCAAAGCTGGATGGTTCCGGGACAACGGTGAATCCGAATGTTTCAGATCCAGTCACCGTTCCGCCACCGCTGAGGGTGCCTTCTGCTTGAAACGTCAGCTCGTAGTCGCCAAGGGCAGAGAAACCCCAGTTGAAGTGCTCGTGGGAATCAGCTGCGATAGAGAGAACGTCTCCGCTATCGATTCCATCACTGGTAGCCATCAACGCGGTTGGCACGCCAATTCCGTCCACGCTGTAGAGGGAGAAGGCCCCAGGTCCAGAAAAGCCGATCAATGTCAGAGTTAGGTTGCCGTCCCAGTCACTGGGATCCAATTCCTCGGTTCCGATCCCAATATAGGGGACGGATGGGTCCTCGGTCTGTGGAAACACCCAGAAAGTCTCTCCTGAGTTTACTCCGAGAAAGTCCCAGTCCGAAGTCGGGTTACGTGTCTCGGACCGATCACCCTCTGCGATCAGTTCGTCCGCCTCAAATTCGGTGCCTTCACTCCCGAAATTTTGGGAAATGCCGTCGATAACAACGGTTTCATTGTCTTCGCCAAGGTGCCAGTGTGGTTCGAGTTCACCTTCGATCGGGTCGTACTCGAGTCCAATATCACCGTGGCCTGCCGTCCAGATTTGCTGGGCTTGCAAAACCGACGATGTCGCAACTGCCGAAGCGGCGATTGCGGCGATTGTTAGTTTTCGTTTCATGTTTCTTGGTGGTTTACTTGTTTCTGTTTGGTGTGGTGTGAGCCATTGGCTGGCCTAGTAGGAGATAGTGTCCTGAAGTTCGACTCGAACACGGGCAAAACGTTTCTTGGCGGAGGAAGTGTCCAGGGTGTCGCTCACAGTGACCCGTTCCCAGTCGTCGTCGATAGAGGTTACCGACTCGATGGTCTGCTCAATCCAACCATCCGTGCTGAGGTCATCGCTGAACTCTGCGAAGTAGCTGATCTGCGGGTTAGTGCTGGCCTTCCTACGAAGGTATTCGACTTCGAGCTTTGAAGAGCTTCCGGCGGTGATAAGTTGGACTGCAGGTAAACCAGAGGTTCCAACAGAGGGCTCAAGAAAACCAACCTCAGCCACGACTGGATCTAAGTTAAAAGCATATTCCAGCAATAGACGGATACCGTCTTGATCAGAGTCAGAATCGTCTCCGGAAACTGAGTCAGTAAAGAGATCGTCTCCGGAGTAGTGAGTAGCCAACCAGGTTGCCTTTGTGCCAATGGCGAAAGATACATTCTGGACGTCACCTTCTACGGTAACCCCCGATCCGTCCAGTATCGCAGACGGCTTTAGTGCGATGCGGTAGAGTCCTAAATCAGAGAATCCCCAGTTCATGTGTTTATGGGTGTTCTCTTCCAAATAAAAGAGATCCGTTCCGTCGATTCCGTCAGCAGTTGTCATCCAAGGAATAAAATCACCCTGAAACTGCCAAAGTGAGAATTGTGGATTGGTAGCCGAGCCAGCATAATTCATGTCTATGAGTCGGATCGTGATCCACGGCTGGTCCGGTTCAGACGTATCGAGCCGAGAATCTACCGGATCAAAAGAACGAAAGGTTCCGGGCGTCTGGTCATTGCGAAGACCCGGCCAGGTGTATCCCACATCGGATTGCGGTAAGATCCATATCGGTTCTCGGTCCCCAACTCCGGTGAAATCGAGAATACCGGAAGGCTTGATAAAACGGTCGCCAAATTGGGGTAGCCCATAATCGCCGGTCCCTCCCGCTGGAAGGTCCCGAGCAGTCAGACTCGCCTCATTCAAGGCCGAGGAGCTGTCGGGGTTGTCAAAGTCACCGAATTGTAACTCAGCCGACCATTCGTTGTTCGAAAACGAAAAGGCGATGTCCGTGTGACCTTCGGGCAACACCTGTGAGTCAACACTTGTTGCCAAAGCGGCCAAACCGACTTTGCAATGAAAGAACCGTTGATGAGAAATACGCATGATCCACTAATTTGGTGCAGCGAAATTCTCGCCTCTTTCAATACGTTCCTTCAGGCTTGTGGCTTCGTGCTTTTCGACGTGGCCATCGGCGTACAGGTAATTTGAACTTCCAGAGGTTGAGTTGGAGGATCTACCCAAGGCGAAGCGATTCGGGGATATATCCCGGGTGACCGCTGACCAAGACGTCCAACCTTGCGAGTGAGTGTGATCGTTGGCATCGCCGACACCCTGAGAGTCGGAAATGACGAAAGCCATCATGGTCCTCGCGGGATTTTCGATGAGGGAGATGTTGTTGGATGCTCCCCCAATCGGCCTCCCGAAAGGGTCATATTGGGGGACAAAAAGAAAGCTATTTAAGATGTAGCTCGTTCCTCCAGCAGCCAACCGCTCCTCTCCCTTTGGATCAACCGGACATATCCTAACCTCGTCGCTGTTCCCTAAGTAGTCAGCGATAGTATATATCCAAGTTCGGCCTGCTGCAGCAGTGTGTGACGTCTCCGGCAGCTTGTGGTCATTGGAAGCCGCGTAAAGTAGGAGGGCAGACCCGATTTGACGCATATTGGACGCGCACTCAGCTTGCTGTGCCGATAGTCTTATTCCCTGGACCGCTGGCACCGTAATCGCCGCCAAAAGACCCACAACGGTAATCGTTACCAAGAGCTCTACGAGAGAAAAGCCTGAGAGTTTTTGTTGCCTTTGCATGCCCTTATTGCAAGTCATTTGCATCAAGAAAGGTGAGGCAACTCAATAGTTGTTTTCGTCCCGCCTCTGTTATTGGTATTTATGTGTTATACGTAAGATGTCTGAAACTTGCCGTCCATTGCTCGATACCGTAGTCAAACGTCTGAAGGCGAGCGGCGGGCGAATGACCAAGAAACGTGAGCAGGTGCTTACAGTTCTTCTATCGACGGACCGGCCGGTTAGTGCCGAGGAGATCCGGGAGAGAGCGAGGTTAGTTGCTTCTGACTTGGTGACTGTGTACCGATGTCTTGAAGCATTTGAAAATCTACGGGTGCTCCAGAGAGTTCCGCTTGAAAATGGGACCCATCTTTTTGAGCTGACAGGCCCGGACGAACACTTCCACCATCTTATCTGCAGAGAATGCCATAGAGCAGAGCGCCTAGACGTCTGTGTGAGTCAAGAAGTCCTTCGCAAAGCACGGACCAAGGGCTACTCTAAAATCGCCCACGTGATGGAGGTCTATGGTCTCTGTAGTGATTGCGCGATGGCAGGATAGCGCTTCCTATACTATGTCTGATTGATTATGGTAAAGTGAAGATCTACGGCTCTCAGTTTGATCTTTTGCTGGATGGTTTTTTGAGGTTCTCGGAGAATTAGGTTGTCGCCCGTTGTATTGACTTGTTAGCTACTAAAATGTCGCGGAGCAACTTCTGGCGGATAGCAAAAGCGCCTATCTCGGGTGTTTCCGGGTTTTCGCAGTTGGATTTTTTCCCGATCCGGCATCAGGTAAAGGGCTACAATAGTAGTAAGTTTTCGGGGGATCTGAGGGCTGGCATAAATGTGGCTCTTCTCGCTTTCCCGCAAGGTATAGCTTACGCTTTGATCGCAGGTTTACCGATCTATTACGGTATTTTTGGTTCTGCAATAGCGGCGATCCTCGGGCCGATATTCTCACGGGGGCACTTCATAGTTCTTGGGCCCACGAATGCTACGTCAGTGCTTTTAATGAGCACATTTGTCGGGCTGGCGGCAGTAGAGGATAGGCTGACGGTAGTTCCGCTACTTGTAATACTGGCCGGGGTATTTCTAATCATTGGGGCTTATCTAAGACTTGCCTCGTTCATTCAGTTCATTTCCCGCACCGTGGTGACGGGGTATATTACCGCTGCGGCGCTTCTGATCACCTTGAATCAAGTGAAGAACGCACTCGGCTTTAAATTTGATGAAGACGAAAAGGCGAAATCGTTTGTCATGAGTTTGTATTACACGGGCCTACATTTAAAAGACACCCACCTTCCATCGCTGCTGCTGAGTATCATTACTTTTGGGGTATATTTCGGAATCAGCCGGAAACTACCCAAGCTGCCGAATGTAGCAATCACTTTACTGGTGATGTCTTTTGTCGCGACTTTGTTTGCCCCTGTAGGATTAACGGATCTGGCATTCTTGAATGCGGTGAGTGCTGCAGAGTGGAAGTTCACCCCGCCGTCTCTTGATCTCGGTCTTGCATCTACCCTCTTGAGCGGGGCCCTTGCGATCGCTTTGCTAAGCGTCCTGGAAGGAACGTCGATTGGAAAGAGTTTAGCTGCTCGTTCGGGATCTCGTCTCGATACGAATCAGGAAATGTTCAGCATGGGTGTTTCCAACATAGGTTGTGGCCTATTTTCCGGGATGCCGGCTTCTGGATCGCTCACCCGGAGTGTCCTGAACATCAATAGCGGTGCCCGGACGTCCCTCGCCTCGATATACAGTGGAATCATTGTAGCGGTGGCTGCGGTAACGATTGGGTTCCTCGTTCGATATATTCCTCAGGCGAGCCTAGCGGTTCTAATTATTTGCATCGGTATTTCGCTGATCAACACGAGAAACATCCGCCTTGTCCTTCAAGCGACCCGTTCAGACGCTGCCGTGTTCATTGCGACACTATTGACAGGTTTACTATTGGGATTGGATTCAGCCATCTACGTCGGAACGGGACTGTCGATTATGCTCTTTCTGCGACAGGCCGCCCATCCAGAACTTGTGGAGTACCAGTTTAACGAGGAAGGACAGCTTGCAGAGAAGAAAGAGGAGTCGGAACGCTCGATGCCGGAGGTCTCGATTGTTCATGTGGAAGGGGATCTATTTTTCGGTGCATCAGACCTTTTTCGTGACCAGATGAGACGAACCTGTGATGATCCTAACCTTCGCATCGTGATTCTACGGATGAAGAATGCACGGCTACTGGATGCTTCGAGCGTCATGGCATTAGACGAGTTGATCACCTACATGAATGAGAAAGGACGAACGGTCGTTGTAAGTGGCGTGAAAAAGGAAATATACCGGGTCTTTCGCGACTCAGGATTAATCGAACGAATTGGGAGAGAAAACATCTTCCGTGAATCGATTGCGAATCCTACTCTTTCTACTGCAAATGCGATTAAGCGTGCGCAGGAGATTCTTGGAAACGACAACGCTAACGTGACCATCTATGTGGATCCATCAAAGGCGACAAAGGACGAGTAGGGGAAGGAATTATCTCCTCATCAGGGCTGAGTTGTCTTAGGTCCGCTCTTTTGTCGTTCAGCAAAAAATCAAAATCCATCTCACCGTGCCGCATGCAGACGACCCTGAGAAAGGAAAGAAGAGAGAAACCACCACTGTGCAATCTTGGAGTTCTTTGCTCTCAGTGAACTCTGTGGTGAAAAAGAATTTTGGATTTACCCCTCTGCACCCTATCTACTCCCGAATCCATCGACACTCAAGCCACGCACCCTAAACAAGACGGATCAGGTCAACCCTACAACCATCCCGAAAAATCCTAAAAATCACACTTACTGGGAAACCTATTGGCGGGTTGCCTGTCCTTTACGTTGCGCCCATCGCTTGGCGATGGACGCAATGCGACGCTGAGCAAGCTCATGCTCCAGCTTCCGGCCCACTCCGCAAGCCGCAACCAGGAGCATGAGGCGACTCCGGGATTGCCCTTCCGCGAGCAAGCTCGCTAGGGTTCAATGCCTGCGCGCCTCAGCGCAGCACTATCCAGAATTATGAAAGGTGAGATTTGCAGCGAGACGCACGATGAGTTGCCCGACATAGGATCGGATGCGCCGTACTATTGGTGCAAAGAAGCTGAAGCCTCTGACTCATCCTCACTAACAGAGGATCTATGCATAATCGAAGGAGAAGAGTTCTTTGTCCGCGGTGTTGTTGAGATACCGATTCAAGGAACCGACGACTACTTCGGTTGGGGTGTTTGGGTGTCACTAAAAAAGGAAAACTTTGAGATCTATCGAGACAACTACGATTCCAGTAAGATCGGTCCGTTTTTCGGTTGGTTTGCGACTGAAATTGATTATTTCTCGGTATCTACGATCAACTTACAGACCACCGTGAAGTTCGTTGGAGGCGGAACACGACCAAGGATATTTATTAACGAATGCGATCACAAAATCCGAAAGGATCAGCGCTCTGGCATTACTTTCGAGGAGGCTTGGAAGATCGTTCACCACTACACAGATGACGGATAACCAGTCAGTCGTCACAAATCCGGACGCTTCTCGTCCTACATCATGACACTTCAGCGTTCTGCAAAAGAAATGACTGAAGCTCAAACATACTCGTGGATCTTTTATGCTGCATCGGCCGCTGCTCAGAAAGAAGCCGTAAAGATTCGCGAGATTGAGTCAGTTGCAGACGCTATAAATCACGCAGTCCCGACTCAGAAAGAAATATCCAGTTCTATTAGGTGGCTTGAGTCGAAGGCTTTGATCGAAAGAGAAGGTAAGAAGGTAGCCTTAACTGAGGAAGGGAAAAGCTTTGCTTCGGAGATTGCGGCGAAGCCTAGCAGCACGATGAAAACATGGGACAGGATAGCTAAGGCATTCCAGAAGATGGGTGCTGATAACTCCACCGGCATCGATTGCCGAACGATGGAGGCAAAACAAGGCAGTCGAGGCAACGTCGGCTAGCGCCGCCGTCGCCTCACTTTTACGTTATCAGCTTGAGAACAATATATAGCTATGCATTCGGATAACGAGGACGCGATCCCCCCAAAAGGCTAAGAAGTCAAGGATCTGAGGATGGGCATGACAGACTTCTCCGCGCTGTCGATTCGAGAAAGAAGAGCTGGCTTGCCAAGCCGTAGCTCAGGCGACTCGGTAAATCACGAAGCGGAAAGCCCGCCTCTGCCCTCCGGGCTACGGCGTGGCAGTCTTCGACTCGCGCTGTCGCTTGAGCGAAGGCTGGTGCCCGGAGAGGGACTTGAACCCTCACTTCCTTACGGAAAACGGATTTTAAGTCCGCAGCGTCTACCGATTCCGCCATCCGGGCGAGCTATGTGGAAACGGTAGCATTGGAAAATTTGGAGAGTCGATGAGAAAAGGTGGGGTTTCGGTTTCCTATGCTGGTCGAGGGGTAAACCCTCTCCTACATTGCTCAGCCGGAGCGTGTTTACCCACCTCTTCCGAAATACGTTTCTAGGTCGCGGCGGTTTTTCTTGGTGGGTCTTCCCGCCCCTTGATACGGCGATAATCTCGCGTTTTCGCGGCGTTCTTTGGCTCTCTGGATTTCCTCCTCCGGGGTTTCGTCTTTGATAAGGTCTGGAAGTCGGGAGGCACCTACACGCCGATCAATAAGGGCAAGGACCCGGTAGGTCTTGGTCATTTCTCTGAGGCGAGCGGTGACGCAGTCGTCTACCCGAACACTGGATGCGGGTTTTGCAGTAGCTCCGTTGATCTGGACCGCTGATTTACGGCAGGCAGCGGTCGCCTCGGCGCGGGTCTTGTAAAGGCGTACCGCCCAAAGCCATTTGTCTACTCTCACGTGGTCCATTCTCGGTCGGGAGAGTAGTCGAAGCTCGTTGAAAATCCAAGTTTCCTCTCGTCAGTGGGCTGTCCCGCTGTCTAAAACAGAACGATGGACACCGATTCGATTCAGTTAAAGCAGGAGGAGGAAGCGCAGAGGGCTCTTGACCACACCTTGGCGGAGTTCAACTCGCTTCATACGGGAAAAGCCTCTCCGGCTATGGTAGAAAGCACTGTGATTGAGATCGCTTCCTACGGTTCTTCAATGCCTCTCCGGGATATCGCAGCGATCACTACTCCGGATGCACGCACAATTCAAATTCAGCCGTGGGATAAGACGGTGATTAAAGATGTGGAAAAGTCTCTGCAGAAGGCTAATCTTGGAATTAATCCTGTGGTAGACGGTGCGCTGATTCGGTTGAATATCCCGGAGCTTAGCAAGGAGCGGCGTCAGGATCTGGTCAAAGTCGCTCACAAGCATGCTGAAGATGGTCGGATCAGCGTTCGGCAGGCCAGACGCAACGCAATGGAGTCTTTGAAGACCACGGAAAAGGATGACTCTCTTCCAGAAGACGATGTGAAAAGAGTGGAAAAAGAAATTCAGAAGACTACCGACGAGTATGTAGAGAAGATCAATGTGGCACTGGGCCACAAGGAGGAAGAACTCCTGAAAATCTAGGAGTTCGCTACGGCAGCGAGACATGTCCGAAGACTTTTTTTCCCGCAGTTTTCGGCGGATTGTAGTCAAACTAGGGACTGGTATCCTCACCGATGAAGAGGGTGGCATAAATCGGGACCGAATTTCTGCGATCTGCCGTGAGGTGGATGCGACCCGAAAAAGCGGTGTCGATGTCTGCATTGTCAGTTCAGGGGCGGTCGGGCTTGGAATGAAGAAGTTGGGTTTTGCGAAAAGGCCGACTGACCTTTCTACCCTGCAGTCATGTGCAGCTGTGGGGCAGAGTATTCTCACCCAGACTTGGCAGGAGTCTATGGACCCATTCGGGCACACGGTCGCGCAGATCCTGTTGACCCGGGAAGACCTCCGCGGGCGTCGGCGTCATGTAACTGCTATGGAAACAATGGAGCGGCTTCTGGCAATGAACGTAGTTCCTGTGGTAAACGAGAATGATTGTGTAAGTTCGCAGGAGATTCGGTTTGGAGATAACGATGTCCTCAGTGCACTAGTCGCTTCACTCATCAAAGCCGATTTGCTCTTTATTCTGTCGACCGCGCCCGGTCTTCTGAATCGGGAAACAGGAGATTTGGTCAAAGAGGTTAAAACCATCACAGCGGATATTGAGGCCATGGCAGGTGGCACGGAGAGTCCGACTGCGGTAGGAGGGATGGTGACTAAGATTCATGCAGCCAGAATCGCTACACGATCAGGGTGTGGGGTGATCATTGGAAGTGGCACGGATCCTCGTTTGTTGAGTCGGATTGAGAATGGGTCTGTAGCAGGAACGCTTTTTCTTCCAACAGGAGAGACGATGAGTTCGCGGAAGCGCTGGCTGGCATTCTTCGATCAGCCCAGTGGATGGATTGTTCTGGATGAAGGGGCGGCTGACGCGGTTCGGGAAAAGGGGAGGAGTCTCCTTGCAACCGGTGTGGTAGAGTGCGGTGGCAGCTTCCAGTCTGGCGATTTGGTGGATGTGCGCGACCTTGAAGGGAAAGCTTTTGCCCGCGGGGTAATTGCCTACGGTAGCGCGGAATTAAAGGAGGTAGCAGGAAAGAAGTCAGACGAGGTTCTCGCTATGGATCCAGAGAGGCGTCAGTTGGAGGTCATTCATCGTAGTGAAATGGTTTTACTGGAAGAGTTGTCCATCTAAGGAAGGGAGATGATCGTAGACGTCCGCTACGTTTTTTTTGACCTCGACGGAACCCTGATTGATCACTTCGAGGCGATCCACCAGGCGTACAGTTTCGCTCAGGAGAAAATGGGGCTACCGGCTGCCACTTTTGAGAAGGTCAAAGCTACCGTTGGTGGATCTGTTCCCGTTACAATGCGGCGGCTGATTGGCCCCGACGCGAGCAACGAATTTGTCGGGAAAGCCACTGAAATATTCTACGCGAGGTTTGAGGAGATCATGCTCGATCATGTAACGGTTTTGGACGGCGTTCCCGAATTTCTGGAGGGATTGTCAGATCGTGGATTTCATCTTGCTGTGTTTACGAACAAAAGAGGAGATCATGCGAGGAAAGTACTCACCCATCTCAAGCTCTCTAAATTCTTTGATCTAATCGCAGGTGCGGGAGATACACCCTACCGAAAGCCACAAGTTGAGTTTACCAATTGGGTTCTGGCAAAGGTCGAGGCGAAACCATCCGAAGCGTTGATGATTGGCGATTCCCCGTTTGACGTAAAGGCGGGAAAAGTTCGAAGCTTGCGCGTTGCCGCTGTAGCTACGGGAAGTCACTCGGAAAAAGAATTGGAGGAAACCGAGGCAGATTGGGTTTTCGGTGATATGGCGAAACTAGGGGAGACGTTGTTCGGTCTTTCCTGAAGGTTGGCGAATCCTGAAGGAGTAGTGTAGAGTTCCGAGAGTTGAGCGTAGGTGAACCCCGACCCATAATTCTGAATGATTGTCTGTTTCGGATTTTTTGGGTCCAGAATTCGGCGTTTCCTGGTTTTTCGATATGCCTGATCAGCTAAAGGGAACTCTCGAGAGAATTGTTTTCTCCAACGAAGAGAAGCAGTATCTCGTGGCGGAGTTCTCCCCGGATGGAGAAAAAGGTAAAGTCACGATCACCGGAGTCATGCCGGGAGTGCAGTGCGGAGAGTCCCTAAAGGTTACAGGAGAGTGGGTGAGCCATCCCCGGCATGGTAAGCAGTTTAGGATCTCTCACTTTGAGTCCCATCTTCCTGCGACAATCCACGGTATTCGCAAGTATCTTGGAAGCGGCCTGATCCCTGGAATTGGAAAGACCTACGCTTCCAAAATCGTTGATTACTTTGGAGAGGATACGCTTCGGGTAATATCGGTGAAATCGGCTCGGCTTCGAGAGGTTCCCGGGATTGGAAAAGAGCGGGCGCGGAAAATCAAAGAGGGTTGGGAGGAGCACCGTGCGTTTCGATCAGTGATGATCTTTCTGCAGACTTACGGCGTGTCTGCTGCAAAATGCTTACGTCTTGTTAAACGTTACGGCGAGAGCACGGAGAAGATCCTACGAGCCAATCCTTACCGTCTCGCAGATGAAATTGAGGGGATCGGGTTTCGCACGGCAGACCAGATTGCAGTAAACCTAGGTCTTCCCAGTGATGGTCCGGATCGGATTTCGGCGGCGCTCTCCTATTCACTTCAGGAGGCAGCAGATGAGGGGCATACTGTTTTGGCTCGGGGTGACTTGATCGCGCGGGCTTCAACAGTGCTCGGATTGCCGGGTGAGTCAGTAGAGCCCATACTCGTCCGTTTGATCGCGGAGGAGCAGCTCTCATCAATCGAGTCCGACACGTTGATTCAACGGAATGATCTGGCGATTGCTGAAAAGCGACTTGCGACAGCTCTTTTTGAGCTTCTTTGGGCGAAATCTTCGCTTCCTGCTATTCAAATAGAGAAGGCGGTCGATTGGGCTGCTGCCCGCTCTGGATTTGCGTTTGCTCCCGAGCAAGTGGAGGCATTGAAAGCGAGTCTGGCGAATCGGGTGGCGATTCTAACCGGAGGACCCGGTACAGGTAAAACGACGATCCTGCGCTCTCTCGTGGCGATTCTCTCGGCGAAGAATATTCGGGTGGGTCTTGCTTCTCCAACAGGCCGGGCTGCGCAGCGAATGAGTGAGGCGACTGGATTGTCCGCGAAGACGGTACATCGGATGCTCGAATACGATCCGGCAACGGGTGGCTTTGTGCATCATGAGAAGAAACGCCTTCCTTATGAGTATGTAATTGTGGACGAGGCGAGTATGCTCGATGTGCGATTGGCGGCATCGCTGATTAGTGCGGTCGCTCCGGGGGCGACTTTGCTCTTAGTGGGAGATGCTGATCAATTGCCATCCGTAGGTCCCGGAGACGTCTTGCGGAATTTGATCGAGTCGGAGAGATTTTCAGTTGTTCGCCTTAGTCAGGTGTTTCGGCAGGAAGGAGCGAGCAGAATTGTTGATCTTGCTTACCAGGTCCTCGGGGGGAATCCTCGTTTTCCTTACAAAAGTGAAGAGGCTCCTTCCAAGCCCCGGCCTCCTGGTGATGTCCAGTGGATTCTCGCGGAAGACCCCGATGATTGCGTGGATAAGACTTTGCGCTTGGTGGATTACTTGCCAAAAGCGATCCCGGGAACTGATCCTGTTAGTGACATTCAGGTCATTGTGCCTCTCCACAAAGGGGTTGTCGGAGTTGGAAATCTGAACGAGCGTTTAAAAGAGCGTTTGCTTTCCAGAAACGTTCGTGGGGGGAATACTCCCTTTGCTTTAGGGGATAAGGTCATCCAAACCCGCAATAACTACGATTTGGGAATCTACAACGGTGACCTCGGTTTGGTTACCCGGACAGACCTACCCGATGGAGAGATAGAGGTGAATTTTTCTGGTTTGCGGACTCGGATAGGGCGAGGGCAGGTGAACGACCTGTCATTAGCCTATGCGATCACAGTTCATAAGAGTCAGGGCAGTGAGTATCCAATCGTAATCCTGCCACTGATGAAGCAGCACTATCTCTTGTTGAGGAGAAATTTAGTCTACACGGCACTTACCAGAGGCAAAAAGGCGGTTTACTTTGTAGGGGATCCAGCAGCCTATTCTATGGCGGTTCGACAACTTTCGGATCAAACACGATTGACGGATTTGGTCAGAAAGGTCCGGGAGGCAGGGTAGGAATCTTATCGAAGCCCCCGGGATTCCTGTTTCGATTAGCCTTGCAGAGCCTTGCTCAGCCTCTTTTCCCATTGCGCCAAATTAAACCGCTCCACACACAAAGCATGATCGCAAAAATCGAAATCGAAATCGGTATCGCTATCGAAACAATCCTAGGACTGCTACAGTGCTCTTGAGCTCTCCTCGGGATACTTTTCGCGGTAAAGAGTAGCGTAGTCTACGATCTTGCCTGAAAGGTTAGACAAACCGTTTCTCCGATTCGGTGAAAGCAACTGGGGAATACCCGCATCGACGAGAAAGTCCGGCGGATTCTTCAGTATCTCCTGCGGGGAGTGACCATCATACAGGTTTGCGAGCATAGTCGCGATTCCTTTGGTAATGGAGGAGTCTGAGTCGACAGAGTAGTGACATTTCCCCGCTTCAAAGGAGGGGAAAAGCCAGAGGTTTGACGTGCATCCTTCGACGCGAAAGGTCTCCTGTCGATACTCTGAAGCCAAACTTTCTGCGCCTTTTCCGAGATCTACGATGAAGCTTAGTCTTTCGTGTTCGTCCCCGATTAGATCCAGAGTTTCCAGAAGTTCGGATTTTTTTTCCTCAATGGATTTCATGATACGTATTTTTGCACAATCGGAATGCGGCGTCCAACGCCGAAGGCCAAAGGAGTGATTTTGAGCCCTGGAGCGGCTTGCTTTCTTTTGTACTCGTTCCGGTCTACCTTCCCCAGAACTTCTGCAACCAGCTGTTCTTCGAACCCGGACGCAACAATCTCGGCTCTGGAGTGGCCTTGCTCCACGTAGAGTTCAAGAATGCGGTCAAGAACAGGATACGGAGGAAGACTGTCCTCATCCTTTTGGTCCGGGCGAAGCTCAGCAGAAGGGGCCTTCGTGATCGTGTTCTCCGGAATCCGCTCTCGATCCCTGTTCAGGTGCTCGGCGAGGCGGTAGACGACAGTCTTGGGCACATCCGAGAGAACGGCGAGCCCACCAGCCATGTCGCCGTAAAGGGTGCAGTAGCCAACCGCCATTTCACTTTTATTCCCCGTGGTAAGGAGTATTTCGTTAAACTTATTGCTCACAGCCATGAGCAATAGCCCTCGGGAACGGGCCTGGATATTCTCCTCTGCAACGTTCTCCTGAGACCCGGAAAAGAGAGGATGCAACGCGTTTTCCGCCTTTTCGACAAGCCCACCGATCGAAATGATTTCGAACCTGATACCAAGGTTTTTCGCAAGACTCTCAGCGTCTGTGACACTATGCGGACTGGAGATGACGGACGGCAGAGCAATACCTCTGACATTCTCAGCGCCCAGGGCGTCGACAGCGAGGGCTGCGGTGACTGCGGAGTCGATCCCTCCACTTAAACCGATGACAGCCTTACGAAAACCAGTTTTCTCCGTATAATCGCGAAGCCCTAGGACCAGGGCTTGACGGACCTCTTCCATCTCCGGCAAGGGCGCGAAGGCCTCTGTCGCAGTGTCCGTATCGACCACTACATTTTCTTCAACAAAGGAGGGTGCGATCGAGTTCACTTTCCCTTCTTTGGTCGCTAACAGACTATGACCATCAAAAATGAGTTCATCGTTCCCTCCGATGCTGTTGCAGTAGACTATGGGTGCCTCGCATCGGATCGCGGCGTCTTGGAGGATGTTCGAACGTAGCTCGCGTTTTCCAAAGTGCCAGGGACTGGCCGAGAGGTTAAGGATGACATTTGGTTTCTCCTTTGCAAAGAACTCGACGGGATCCGTTCGCCTCGAGTAGCGCTGACCGTCGTGTCCAAACCAAAGGTCTTCGCAGATTGATACGATTATTCGTCGATCCTGAAAAAGGATAGGCACCGAAGGTTCTGCCGGTTCAAAGTAGCGGTCTTCGTCGAAAACATCGTACGTCGGAAGAAGACTCTTTCGGAAAATCCTTTCTATCTCGCCATTGGCGCACCAGGCCGCGGAGTTGAAGGAGGGCCGCCCGCAACCATGATTGATCTGGGGGAAACCCACTACCAATGGGGTTGGGCCTGCTTCCTTCGCTAAGGAATCGACGATGTTGGCGCAGTCTTCAAGGAAACGTTTTCGAAGTAAGAGATCGCGAGGAGGATAACCTGAAACTGCTAGTTCGGGTGTCACTACCAGCTCAGCACCTTTTGCTACCAGCTTCTGGTAGGCGTCGAGAATCTTTGTTCGGTTTGCTGCGAGCGATCCAACGGTAGTATTTATTTGTGCAATTCCGATTTTCATCAAGGCGGCCGAAACTCATAGTCAGCTTTCGGAAAGTCTCAACTAAAGGCCTTAGCGACAAGCCTCGACTGAGAGTTGCTTTGAGCCGAGGGGGGAACTATCCATTTCGTTTGTGACTAGTTGGCCACTGGACTTCCGTCTAATACTTGCCTCAGCTTCACCTCGGAGAAGTGATCTATTGCTCGAGGCCGGAATTCCATTTGAGGTCGAGCCAGCGCGGGTTGCGGAGGTGGAGGATCGATTTGGCGATCCAGAATCAATTGTGCGGGAGAACGCCAATTTAAAAGCAACGGAGGTCTCGAACCGTTTTCCCGGGCGGGTCGTTGTGGGTGCTGATACTGTTGTGGCTCTAGGTGACGAAGTGTTGGGAAAACCGAAAGACATCACGGAGGCTTTCCAGATGTTAACGGCACTCGCTGGAAAGGAGCATCGTGTGCTTACCGGGGTAAAGTTAGTAAGTGGAACAGGGACCGGGGAGACTTTCGTTGGGACGACCAAGGTGCGATTTCGTCAGCTTTCGGATTCTGAGATTCGCGCGTATTTGAAAGTCGTCCCGGTTCTGGACAAGGCGGGCTCCTACGCACTTCAGGACCGGGGGGAACGGATTGTCGAGTCGATTGAAGGATCCAGATCGAACGTAATCGGCCTTCCGGTGGAAGAGCTTGTGGAACGGTTGACGCGGGGAGGGTGGAGCGAAGAGCAAGGTGGTGCGATGCCGGGATAATCTTTCTTGAAGGAAAAGTTTCAGGATCTATTGTATGCAAATGGGCTTGGCGCATGGTATGGTCACTTTAAGAAACCCTCGTTATCCGGAAATGGAACCAGTTGAAGTGGAGGCACTTGCCGACACCGGTGCAGTCCATTTGGTCTTGCCGGAACACGTTGCAATTCAGCTCAAGCTTGAAGAGTATGATAGGAAGGAGGTGACGGTTGCCGACGGGTCCAGGCGAATCGTTCCTTACAAGGGCCCCATTGAGATCAGATTTAAAAACCGCGTCGGTATTACCGGCGCTCTAGTGATGGGCGATGAGGTCTTACTTGGCGCAATCCCGATGGAGGATATGGACTTGGTTGTAGTTCCCAAGGACCGCAGTGTTGAAGTGAACCCCTCGAGTCCGAATGTTGCCTGTTCGACTGTGAAATAACCTTATCCCAAGAGGGGGAACCCTGATAGGAAAACGGAGATTTGTCCCTTAGCTCGTCTATCTCGCCGTCTCGGAAAACCGAGACTCCCTGATTACAGTGACTTTGATGGTGCTAGGATACTGCAGTTCACTTTCGATCCGGTTTCGTATTTTTAGGGAAAGCCGTTTCGCTTCGTCATCCACGACTTCGGTTGGATCTACGATTACCCGAATTTCTCTTCCCGCCTGCAAGGCGTAGCAATCCTTTACGCCCTCGAAGCCACTGGCCAGGTTCTCAAGAGAGCGCACTCTTTGGATGTATCCGTCGGTAGAGTCAGCACGGGCCCCGGGGCGGCTCGCCGATATACTGTCTGCCAACATGACCAAGCCGGCGTAGGGGCTCTCGGCAGGCACTTCTTCATGGCTGGCAGCAACCGCATTGACCACTTCTGGAGGTTCCCCATGGTGGCGGAGAATCTTTGCCGCCGCAGAAGCATGGCTCCCTTCAAATTCATGACTGATCGCTTTTCCAAGATCGTGAAAAAGGCCAGCCCTCTTTGCCAAAACCGGATCGAAACCAATTTCTGAAGCGAGTAGGGAACAGAGGAACGAGACCTCTATACTGTGATCGAGCGTGTTCTGACTGTAAGAATGGCGAAAATGAAGCTTCCCGAGAAGCGAAACGACTTCCGGGTGAATGGAGGATAGCCTCAGTTTCCGTAGAGCTTCCTCGCCAAGCGTGATCACGGCCATGTCCATCTCCTGCATAGCCTCTGCGTGTTTCTCTTCAATACTCGCAGGGTGGATGCGGCCGTCTTTGATCAGTGCTTCCAAGGTCACCTTGGCGATTTCTCTTCGAACCGGATCAAAACCGGAAAGTAGAACGGTATCGGGGGTTTCGTCGATGAGGAGTGATACACCGGTTACCGATTCAAAGCTCCGTATATTTCTTCCCTCCCGGCCGATGAGACGGCCTTTCATTTCGTCGTTCGGCAACGAGACAAGCGTGGAGGTTTCTTCCGTCATCGGGCGCGAGCTAATTCGCTGCATGACGGCGAGCATCGCAGCTCTCGCTCGGGATTCCAGTTGTGCTTCCGGTACGTCGAGCAATTCATGTCGAAGTTCTTCCAGGTAGTCGGAGGACTCCTCTTTCATTTGCTCCAGATAGGCCTCTTTTGCGCGCTCGGGTGTCATTTCTGAAACTTCGAGAAGACGCTGCTCGAGATTTGTCCGGTAGGTTTCCGCTTCCTGTTGGATGGAGCGGACACGCTCTATTCGTCGACGAACTTCTTCCGAGGCTCCGTTAAAGGGACTCTTCGGAGTACCATTCGCCCGGAACACAAAGTGCTTGAGTGCGAAGACTACTATGACGGCAGCCACTGCTGCGGCCATCAAAGCCAACCCCACTTGAATCCAAATACTTTCCATAGCCAGAGCAGGAAGAGGGTGGGGTGTCGCCTTCCAATTTCCGGAAATTCAAACGGTAGGTCAAAAATCTCCGCGATAGCAAATAAAAAAGGCCAGGCACCCTACGGCACACGCGGACGTCAGCTACCGTTGCTCCCTTCCGGGCCTGGCGGGGTTCACTGGTCCTGCGTTGCATAGGACCCGGCCAACTCAAAGCAAGACAGGCAAGACCGCCGGGTGCAACCAGATTTATAAAGGTGTACTCTTACGTTGAGTCCGATAAAATTAGGGAGGGAGCACTCCCAGTTTTCAAGTTTCCTAAGTTTCGAGTCTTGAGCTCCATAAAACCCTCGTCTCCTACGGCCTGCTTTTCACACCGTTCTTTTCCTGGTGGTTCAAACCTCGGCCAGTAACTACGGGTTTGTCGATTCGTCTCGTCAGCGTGCTCCCACCTCCCTTACATCATTCTAATGGATTGGATCAATAGCCCTCCGTTCTTCATCTTCGCAGCTTTGTACGCAGTGGTGTTTTATTTTCTTTTGGCCGCGTATTTGAATCAAGGTGAGCGCAGAAGTGAGCCTTCTACGAGCGACTCTACAGCTCCGCGAACGGGTCGTGCGGTGGAGTCGAGTTCGACGGGGCTAGATAGTGGCGCAGCCGAGGTGTTGGAAGAGTTTGAACCTCGGAATCCTGTCAGACCCTCTAAGGAGGGAGTCGCTGCTGAACCTCCCCGAAAGCAGTTTTTGGATGAAGCTGAAAAACTCTTTTCGAGTGAGAAGCAGCCCGTGCTTGTTATGGATGAAAACATGGTGGTGTTTTACCGAAACCGTGCCGCTCGAAGACTCTTTGGTTCTTTCGGAGAAGGTCAGTCAGAACCGCTGAACTCTATTCTTGGCGTAGAATATCGATCCTTAGAAAAACAAGTCTCCAAAACAGAATCAGGCCAGGTGATGACGGTCGAGTGCCGGTTACCGAATGGGGCTACGGGAACTGCCCAGATCAATTTTGCGGTTATGAACCGGGTTCCGCGAATAAACGCGCTTAGGATCACGGGTTTGGAGGAGCAACGTTCATCATGGCTTAGTCGTGGTTCAAGCCCAAGGGAGTCGACCTCTCTTACCCGAGGTGGCCATCTCGACTTTCGGGAAGTGGATCCGGCATCTGTAGAATTGTCCGCGGACCAGATGTTGGGACCGTTGCGGGAGGTCGATGAATTGCTACAGAAGGTGAATTCGGTCAGCGAAGACAACGGCATCGAAGAAAAGGATGCATCTTTGCAAAGTGCGCGAAATAAGTTGCGCAAAACGATTCGGCATATTGAAGAGATCGATTGGATGCTTCAGGTCACTGATGGGCATCTGCACCTGAAACAGGATCAGTTTCGTGGGTATGAAGTGATTGCTTCGTTGGCCGTGGCAGCGAACCGTCTATCCGGTGACAATGGGGTGCGGCTGCGTCTATTCCCGGAGGAGCCGCCTCCGATCGAACCACTTTTGTCCGGTGACCGACGTATCTTTGAGAAGATCCTCACTCAGTTACTCACCTCCGCTTTCCGAGCGGCAGATGGCGAAGGCGTTAAAGTGGACTATCGTTTTGAAGCCTTGGAAAGCCCGGCTCAGTCTGATGATTGGTACCTGTTTGCAGGAGAGGGAGAGACTCAGAGTCTCGCTACGCTTTTGACTGTGAAGATCGGTTTCAAACGTCCGGATCAGGAGACGACTGGATCTGATCTCCCCGCTGTTGTTGAGACTCTCGGATCGCAGATCGTTGATCCATCGTTAAGCCGGCGCTTGGACTTCGTCCGAAAGGGAAGAGACTCGGACCTGTTTGGCCTGACCTTAGCCAGAGAGCTGGTCGGAAAGCTAGATGGTGAGTTGGCTTTCCAGTCCGGTGCGGAAGGCGAAAGCGAGTTTTTGATCAAGCTGCGCTTCGACAATACCTCTCTGTGAGGAGTCTCCCGAAAAACTCTCTAGGCCAAAAACGTATCTGCATCAGCTGCGATCCGTTCCAAAGCATCTTTAAATTCTTGAGAAGCACGTTGAAGCCTTTCGGTGTGGCGGTCCAATACCTGTAGATCGTTCTCGCTCATCTCTCCTTCAGAGTGGGCTTCAAGAGTGAAGGCCAATTCCTTCAATAACGGGCTACCGAAGGTTCTAGCAGCTGATTTTATTGAGTGGGCAGCGCGATTGAAGTCGCGCCAATTTTCGGCTTCCCGGGCCTCGAGGAGAACTTCACACTGAGCGCGAAGGTCATTTTGACAGTCACTCAAAAGCTCGACAAAAATGTCGGCATCGTCCGCACAGATCTCCTCGGCGAAAGTTCGAAGTATCCTGGGGGAAAATAGCTCGGCAGAGATAGGCATCGAGGGGAAATTAAGTCTTGCGGAACTCTCCGACAAGCTGGATTTTCGGCCTATGGAATGGACAATGGTGGTGAACGGCTGGCTCGGTCCTTTGATGGCACTTGGCGCGATCGGCACGGGTGCGACTCTTTTATTAGGAGAGTTTTTGTGGAACCGCACTTTTGGCGATGATTGAACGCTCGTTCTCGACTTTTTGTTTCTAGTCGTTGAAACAACGACAGGATTATTTCCGCAGTTTTCTCTACTCTAGTCCTCTAGATTCCTTGGCGAAATCTCTCTGGTAGAAATAGGATAAAGCTCTGCGCACAAAGCGCGGCTGTAAGGTAGAAAAACAGCCACTCCTCCAGAGGAACTCCGAAAGGTTGGAACAAGAAAAACAGAAACGGCGAGCTTTCTTGATCTACTGCGCCGGAGAGAATCAATTCCGGATCGAAAAACCAGATCCCGAGGCTAACGGCAACGACGTCGGTAGCAATGAGGTAGGTGCCAATGATGAAAACGGGCCAAAGTATCGATCGTTTGTTCGCTTTCAGGATTTTCCAACCAACCAACCATTGGAGGAGGAGAACGGGTCCCATCCATCCAACTAAATGAACGAGGTAATACAAGTGGTTGGGTAGCCAATTGCTGTAAAGGTCGCCATCCAAAATACTCTGTTCTCTGAGGATCCGCCTTTTCGGCTCTTACGAAGGGGCGTAGACGTTTAGGAGAGCATCGGCCATATCGGAAGGGGTAGGCGCGACTTCTATTCCCGCGTCTTTCAGCGCATGAATTTTACTTTCAGCGGTTCCTTCACCTCCAGACACGATCGCTCCTGCGTGCCCCATTCTTCTTCCAGGAGGGGCGGTCGCACCTGCTATAAATGCGGCCACGGGCTTGTTCATATGCTGCTTTACGAACGTGGCCGCTTCTTCTTCGGCTGTTCCACCGATTTCTCCAATCATGATCACGGCGTCCGTCTCAGGATCTTCGTTGAAGAGGCGGAGAGCATCGGTGTGACTGGTACCATTAATCGGATCTCCACCAATTCCAATGCAGGTCGATTGTCCGACTCCCCGCTGGGTGAGCTGCCATACGGCCTCGTAAGTGAGGGTTCCTGATCGCGAAACGACTCCTACCCGGCCTGGCTTGTGAATGTATCCAGGCATGATTCCAATTTTGCATTCTCCTGGTGTAATGATTCCCGGGCAGTTGGGTCCGATCAGGCGGGTCTTGGTGTTATGGAAATAAAGTCGTCGGCGCACTTCGGCCATGTCCCGAACGGGTATGCCTTCGGTTATGCAGATGACTAATTCGATCTCTGCGTCGATCGCCTCAAGGATCGAATCTGCGGCAAAAGAAGGTGGAACAAAGATCACCGAACAGTTTGCTCTGGTTTCTTCAACGGCTTCTGAAAGCGTGTTAAAAACGGGGACTTTTTCTTCGAATTTCAACCCACCTTTTCCAGGCGTGACCCCGGCTACGATGTTAGTGCCATACTCAAGGCATTGTCCGGCATGAAAGGCGCCTGCCTTTCCTGTAATTCCCTGGACGACTACGCGGGTGTCTTTGTTTACGAGAATACTCATGACGATTCGATCTTCGGGACTTAAATTTCCGGGGAAAAACTCTCGTCGCCATTTGCGACAAGTTGGACAATCTTCTCAGCTGCGGCAGAGAGCGAGTCCGCTGCATGGAGTGCCATTCCGCTCTCAGAGAGCAACTTTTTGCCCTGTTCAACATTCGTTCCCTCAAGCCTTACAACGAGAGGGACCTTCAACTCGATGTTTTTGGCTGCGGCTATTATTCCGCGGGCAATTACGTCGCACTGCATGATGCCTCCAAAAATATTTACAAGTATTCCTTCCACATTTGGATCGCTGTTAATTATGCGGAAAGCGTTGGTCACCTGTTCTTCGGATGCTCCTCCGCCCACGTCGAGGAAGTTGGCAGGATCTCCACCAAAATATTTGATGATGTCCATCGTTGCCATGGCCAAACCTGCTCCGTTGACCATGCAGGCAATGTTACCGTCCAGCGCGATGTAGCTCAGGTTGAACTGGGATGCTTCAATTTCTTTAGGATCCTCTTCATTGAGATCCCGCAACTGCTGTATGTCCGGGTGCTGGAAGATCGCGTTTTCATCAAAAGATACCTTTGCATCCAAAGCTTCCAGACTCCCTCCTTTCGTCACAACGAGGGGGTTGATCTCGACCATCATCGCGTTCTTCTCCCAATAAAGGGAGTAGAGCTGCGCGAGTAAACGTGCCATTTCCTTCACAAGTGCTCCTTCGAAGCCGAGGGAAAAAGCGATTCTCCGGGCTTGGTGATGTCGCAATCCAAGAGTCGGCGGGACAAAAACTCGGATAATCTTTTCGGGTGATTTCTCGGCCACCTCTTCGATATCCATGCCACCCTCTGTGGACGCGATGATTACAGTCTGTGCGGTCTTTCTATCGAGAAGAATCGCGAGGTAGTACTCTTTCTCGATTTCTGAGGCTTCGGAAAAATAGACAGTCTGAACTTTCCTCCCTGATGGGCCGGTCTGTTTTGTAATCAAAGTGTTGCCCAGCATGTGCCCTGCAAATTCCCTGGCCTCGTCGTGACTTTTTGCAATTTTGACTCCTCCCTGGAAGCCGTCGGTAAAGTGACCTTTTCCTCTGCCTCCCGCATGAATCTGAGCTTTTACGACGATTTTTTCGCCGTTCGAGAAGTGGGCTATAGCTGCGTCGCATTCACGGGTGTTTTGTGCGGCGTATCCTCTGGGAACGGGGATTCGGTATTCTGAAAAGAGACGTTTTGCTTGATACTCGTGAATGTTCATTGGTGCCTGTAGAAAGTTAGAGAAGGGCTGCTTTCTGGAGTTCGGTCAACTCTCCGATTCCCTTCTTTGCGAGACCAATCAACTCTGCAAGCTGGGTCTCACTAAATGTGGCTTCTTCGCCAGTTCCCTGAAGTTCGACAAATTCACCGCCTCCCGTCATGACAACATTGAAGTCAACCGAAGCCGCTACGTCTTCTGCGTAGTTAAGATCCAGCACTGAAGTATCGTAAAACACGCCAACGCTCACAGCTGCAATCGAGTCCCGGAAGGGGTTTTCCGCCAGGACACCATCCCTGATCAAGCGTTGAACGGCCATTTGAGCCGCTACATAGGCACCGGAAATAGAGGCGGTCCGGGTGCCGCCGTCGGCTTGAAGAACGTCGCAATCGACCCATAAGGTATGACCGGGAATCTTTTTCAGATCCAGAACTGCCCGCAAAGATCTACCGATAAGGCGCTGGATCTCGATTCCTCTACCGTCCTGCTTCCCACGGGAGATATCTCGTTGCTTTCTCTCATGGGTGGAGTAGGGAAGCATCGAATACTCCGCGGAGGCCCAGCCGCCTTCTACTTTCTGAGTCTGCATCCATCTGGGAACCTTTTTCTCAAAGGTTGCCGAACAAATCACTCGGGTATTTCCAAAAGCAGTCAGAACCGAACCGGTGGCATTGGGCGCAATCCCCGGTTCAAAAGTGACGGTGCGGAGCTCGTTGTTCTGCCGGCCGTCCGGCCTAGGGAGATCAGTCATCCCTGCGCGTAGGTAAATACGGAACCGCTAGTGGTAAGCCAGAATGAGACGAGCCTGTTGCCCACCGGATTCCGTCTAGCTCTCGGCGATACCGACTGACCCTATTTAGCACTCTTAAGCTCGCGATGTAGCGTATGCCGCTTGAGGTAGCGGTTGTATTTCTTTTTCTCGACCCGCTCAGTCTGGAGCTTCTTGTTGCGGGTCGACATGTAGCGGGAAGGGCGCTGGTTTTCTGCGCGGGCTTCAGTGCATTCGAGAATGATGGTATCGCGTGGCATGGTGGAAGTGAGAAACCTTCGAGAAAAGGGTTCTTACCCTCGGGCTGCAATCAAAAATTACCGCCAACCGGATACCCTAGGAGAGAGATCATATCTCCGTTGGAGAAAAGCGTCACCTGGCCAGTGCTCTCAGAAACAGCAATCGCGAGGCTTCGAGTGCTTTTTGTGACCGCAGCGGCGGCGGCATGGCGCGCACCCAGTCCTCCAGGGAGGTCTGGCGAGTCGGAAGTGCGAAGGAGAGTGCCTGCCGCCTCGATTACACCGTTCCCCCGTATGATAAAGGCTCCATCGATCGAAGAAAACTCTTTGACAGTTTCGTCCATGAACGGATTCAGAACGTTCCGATCCTCTTCGCGGTATCCGTAGAATGGATTGAGAACGAGGGGCTTCGAGAACTCGAGGACCTTGTTGGTGTCGCCGAGAACAAAAAGGCAGCCCACTTTCTTTCCTTCTCGGCCCTCCAGACCTAACTCCATTGCGATAGCCAGAACCCGCTCCATCACTTCTGGTCGAAGTGAGGGAGGTAAGGTGTGGGACCGTTCAGAAAACAGGGTTCTGAACTCACGAGCCACATCGACGACAAGGATGGTGTCAAAACGGTTGCTTTGAGGTAGTCCGCCTACGCAACAAATGAGCTCATCAGGTTGGAAGATTCCCCTGGTCAGACCAATGAGAATGGCTGAACGCAGCTGAGACATCCGATGATTTGAAAACGATCGGATGGGAAGATAATCGCTAACGGCGTTGGTTTCCTCTACGGTTTCTGAACCTGCCTGAGTGACAAGAACCGTCCTTAGATTCTTGAAGCTCTGGGAGAGCTCGACACCTCCTGCAAAAGTATCGCCGAAAATCAACACAGATTTGCATCGGGCACTGGTAGCAATCTTTTCGGACTCCTTGAGAACAAGGCGATTGATTCGAGTAGGCTTGCTGCGTGGCTTTTGGGGATCTCCGCTGAGCGTGCGCTTGACCTCGGTCTTGAAGTCAAGGAGTGCTGCCTGCTCCATCAGGCGCTCAACTACGGTCTTGTCTTGGAAAATTCCTGCGATTGCTGCCAACGCATTGAGGTAGTTACGCGCGTTCTCGGAGGCGAGGAGAAGCAGCACGAGCTTCACGTCTTTATAGTCGTCAGACCCTTCGTGAGTAAGGCCCTGTGGGCACCGTCCCATCGCCATGATATAACGGCGCTTCATCGGGACTCTGACATGGGGAAGGGCTACTCCATTCCCGAGGTTTGTAGTGATCGTATGCTCCCGATCCAGAAGTTCCTTCAGGAGCTTCCTCTTTCCATAAGTTTCGAGTTCTCCGATTTCGCAAACGTCAAGTAGTTCGCTCAGTGCACCTGAGAGATCAGAGCTCTCGATCTCGATGATGCGGGAGGCAGTGATGAAGCGCTCGATTTGCATAACTCGATTCTACAGCTTCCGCTTCTCTCAGGAGACTACTTCTCCCACTCAATCGCGCCTTTCTTGAATTCGTAGATGAGACCAATGATGAAAATACCAAAGAAAACTGCCATCGGAGCGACAATTGGGATACCAGCCGCTAAGAATTCCCGGTAGGTAAGGACCCACGGGATGAGGAAGACTACCTCGACATCGAAAAGAATGAAGAGCATAGCGGTGACGTAGAATTTAACTGCAAATCGCGTCCGCGACTTTCCGGCCGGAGGAACACCGCACTCGTATGGGGTGTCCTTGATCTTATTCTTCCGCCCTTTTTGGCCGATTACCATGCTTGCAACGATGATCAGCCCGCCGATGAGGATCGCCAGGCAGATCTGAATCAGCACGGGAAGGAAGTCGGAAATTGCCATGGTAAAGTGAATACCTGCTTTTTACCTGGGAACAAGTGTAAACGGTCTCTTGGTAGTCTAGGGATTCTCTTCGCGGAGTTCATGATCTTTGGTTTGTGAGGTTCAGTCAGATTGCCACTGCCGATCGGGCGGTCCTTCAAAACCGACTACTCCAAAATGTTGCTTCATCTCGTGATTCAGAAATAGTAGTGATTATGAAAATCGCCGTGGGCCTCACTGCCCTACTACTCTTAGTGAACCATATTCGGGCCGATGAGGAGGTAGTAGCGCCGGATTTTAGTCCGGGAGAGGCTCTCCGTTTCGACCTACGCTGGAGCTTTTTTCATGTGGGTTACGCGACGCTTCAGGTGCACGATCTTGTTGAATACGAGGGTGAATCTGCTTGGCACTTTTCCTTCCACGTTCGGACCAATCGCTTTGCTGACAGATTCTTTAAAGTAAGAACCCGAATTGATACCTGGGTGTCGGAAGATCTCAGTCGCACCCTCTTTTATAAAGAGTCCAAAAGAGAGGGAAAGACAAGGCGTGAGATTGAGGTGACTTTCGATTGGGAGAATAGGGAGGCGACCTATTCCAACTACGGGGAGGCAAGGGAGCCGATTGCCCTGCCAGAAGGCCCTGTCCTCGACCCGGTTGGCGCAGTTTACCGCTTCAGGAGCCTTCCACTGGAAGAGGGAGGGGTCTATTCCTTTGGAGTAACGGATGGAAAGAAGGCGGTTGTGATTTCCCTCCCCATCAACGAAGAGGAAAGAATCAAAGTGGATGCAGGGCGTTTCAATACCTACAAGATCCGGCCGGAGACAGGAGAGATCGGTGGCGTCTTTGAAAAGAGTGCCGATTCCGAAGTCAATTTATGGTTTTCCACAGACCAGCCAGTCTACCCCATTCAGGTGCAGGGCGAAGTAACGGTCGGTAGTTTCTGGGCGAAGCTCAACAAAGTTGAGATTCTAGACCCTGAGGAATTGGACTAGAAAATCCGGAAGCTGGTGCAATTGATTTGTATGAAAAGTTTGGTTCGCTTTCTCAGCGAGCCGAGCCGTTTCCGTAGACCTTAGACAATTTACGCAGGGCTGTCCCTCAGTAGGGAAAAGTTATTGTCGGCAGACCTTTTGGTCGCTATCACCAATCGCTTTCATGCCAACTGAACTCAAAAAGACGGTCGAGGCGCTATTGTTTTCGACTTCAGAACCGCTTTCGATCGGGGAACTCCATCGCGTGCTCGCGGAAGCGCATGAGCAATCTCTGGCGGATGCATCAGGGTCTTCTGAGAGTGATTCGTTTGAGGAGGATTCGACACTTCCTCCACCTCCGGGAACAGCAAAACTAAGGAAAATTTTGCAAGACCTACGGGAGGACTGGCGGTTAAGGGAGACAGTATACGATCTGGCGGAGACTGCTGACGGTTTTCGCATGGTCGTTCGTCCGGCTTTTGGAGATGCGGTTCGTCTCTTAAGGAAAGAGGCTAGGCCCGCCCGCCTCAGCAGGGCTGCCATGGAGACATTGTCCATCATTGCGTATCGTCAGCCGATCACTCGCTCAGATATTGAGAGGATCCGTGGAGTCTCCGCAGATAGTGCTCTGTCTCGGTTGACTGACCATGACCTGGTCGAGGGAAAGGGAAGGGCGGATTTACCGGGAAGACCCACTGTATTTGGAACGACGGAAAAGTTTCTAGAGTTTTGTGGGATACCTTCCGTCGATAGTTTACCTTCTTCGGATGTTCTTTCGCCGGCTCGATTAGCTTCTTGGCTGACGGATGACGAGGAGAAGAGGATTCCAGACACGGGTGACATGGGCCTTCCGGGAGTGGAAGACGAACCGAGTGAACGAAATGGCAGTGTAGGAGGGTCATCTGATTCAGTCGCTGGAGGGAGCCAAGTATGAGTGACTCTCTCAAAGGACCACGGACACGGATCGACGAGATTGACTGTAAGTTGGTCAAACTGCTGGACGAGCGGGCTGATTTGGCTTCGGAGATTGGGAAGGCCAAGGCTGCCGACGGTCTCCCGGTGTTTGATCCTGCACGCGAAGACAATGTGCTCCAACGAGCTCTTGCGGAGAGTTGCGGATCGTTTCCTCATTCTGCTCTTCGGCGGGTGTTTCGGGAGATTATTTCTGCGTCTATCTCCATTCAGAAGAGATTGACGGTAGGATACCTCGGCCCTGAGTCGACGTTCACTCACCAAGCAGCGCGGGAGTGTTTTGGTTCGAGTGTCGAGTTTCGCGCATTCCGCACGATCCCTGAGATCTTCGAGGCAGTTGAAAAGGAATCGGTTGATTTTGGAGTGGTTCCAGTCGAAAACTCGATTCAGGGATCGGTCTTCGCGACTCTGGATTGTTTAGTTGATTCTGGCCTGCGGATTATCGGTGAAAAGCGTCTTCGGATTGAGCATTGTCTGATCTCGGCAGAACCACTTGAGACAATCACCAAGGTCTATTCGAAAGATCAGGCTTTGGGGCAATGTCGGCTATGGCTATCAAGGCATCTGTCCAAGGCGGACCTGATTGAGGCGCCAAGCACGGCTCAGGCTGTCGAGATTGCTTCTAAGGAGGCGGGTGCGGCCGCGATTGCCAGTTCTCTTTCCGCAGCGGAATACGGTTTGCCGGTCATCGAAAAGGGAATACAGGATGCATCCAACAATCGTACTCGGTTCCTCGTTTTGGGGAGGCCTGGGGCAGTTCGTGAAACGGAAGAAGGGCTCGTAAGAACTGCTTTGGTTTTGTCGCTACCGGACGAACCTGGAGCACTGCAAAAAGCTCTTAGCCCTTTCGCTATGAAGGGAATCAATCTAAGCCACATTGAATCGAGACCCAGCCGTAAGAAGCCTTGGGAGTACCTATTTTTTATTGAGTTTTCCGGTCATGAAAGGTCGTCGCCTGTTGCCGACGTCTTGGAGGAGTTGAATGACGTTTGCCCGTTTGTGAAGATACTTGGCAGCTTTCCTTTTGCAGACGCACTTGACTGATCGGTCTGTCAGTTTGACAGTGACCGATCGGTACTCCAACGGACCGAATACAAAGAATGGCTATTTTTCCAACTAAGAAGAGCACCCGAAGCCGTATCGCCAAACGCTGCGAGGAGGATTCAGTTACCAAGCTTCGGCTGAAATACGCGCCCTACTACTTTACTTTTGATAGACAGGAGGGCACGCAAGTCTGGAAGGATGGCAAGTCCTACTTGATGCTCTCGAGTAACGATTACCTTGGTTTGGGCTCTCACCCCAAAGTGATTGAGGCTGGAAAGAAAGCACTTGAAACCTGGGGAAGCAGCACGACGGGAGCCCGTCTAGCGAATGGCAGCCGGTCATACCACACTGAGTTGGAGGAAGAGCTGGCTGAATTCGTGGGTAAGGAGGCCTGTCACGTCCATGCGGCTGGATACCTCTCTTGTATGTCTGCGGTGGCTACGTTTGCGGAGCGAGGCGATTTGATCGTCGTCGATAAAAACGTCCATTCGTCCCTTTGGTCCGGCATCAATCTAAGCGGAGCTTCGGCCGAACGCTTTATTCACAACAATCCGTCTGATTTGACGGATGTTTTAGACCACGAAGATCCGGATCGGGCGAAACTTTTGCTTTTTGAGGGTGTTTACTCGATGGAGGGCCATGTGGCCCGGCTCCCGGAGCTGGTTGAAGTTGCTCAAGAGCGCGACCTGTTCACTGTGATGGATGATGCTCACGGCTTTGGTGTGATGGGTCCTGGTGGACGTGGAACAGCAGCGCACTTTGATCGGGTGGACGAAATCGATATCATCTCAGGCAGTTTTTCGAAGGCACTGTCCAGCACGGGTGGATTTGTGACGGGGTCGCAAGCAAACATAGACTACCTGCGCACACACTCGAAACAGACAATCTTTAGTGCAGCAATATCGCCAGCACAGGCCGCCTGCGCTCTTGCATCGTTGAGAGTTCTCAAAGAGGAGCCCGAGCACTTGGAACGACTCTGGAGGAATACACACCGCTACAAGGCAATGCTGGATAACCTTGGCTTGGATACCTGGGGAAGTGAAACCCCGGCAATGCCGATCGTTCTTGGGACGAAAGAGCGTGTTTATGCGTTTTGGAAGGATCTGCTCTCGCAAGGTGTTTTTACGGTGATGTCGATCGCGCCTGGAGTGCCACCCGGGAAGGATTTGGTTCGAACCGCGGTTTCAGCGCGCCACTCAGACGAGGATTTGGACAAAATTGGTGAGGCAATTGCTTTTGCAGCCCGTAATCTTTGACACATCGGCTTCGGGAATGGGTTGATTTGAGACTAATGGTCCGTCAACCTCCGAAACCAATGCGTCAGCGTCTCTCGCCACTTCTCTTACTATTTGTTCTGTTTGCTGTTTCAGGGTTGGGGTCCAGTCTTCTTGGACAAGAGCCAGAATCCCCTCTGACCGTTCGCGAAGTTAGGGTTCGTTACGATGGGTTTCCCTCTGTGAGTGAGGCTTTGATTCGAGGAAATATTCAGGTTCAGAGAAATACTCTCTTTGAACAGGTGGTTGTTGATCGTTCGATTCGCTCTCTCTACCAGACAGGTTTTTTTGAATTTATTGCTGCCGACGTTGATGAGGTAGGGAACGACGAGGTGGTCGTTACCTTTCGGGTAAAGCCGAAGTATCGGATCGAAAGCATCACTTTTCGCGGCAACGAAAAGATCAAAACCTCCCGGTTGATGGATGAGATCGCTACTGAGTCCGGAGACTTTTTCGACGAGTTTACCGCGAAATCTGATGAAGACGCTATTTTCGCTCTCTACCTGAAGAAAGGCTTTTCCAATGTGGATGTGGATTATGAGATCCTTCGGGATGATAGCACAGGCCGTCTGGATGTGATTTTTAGCATTATCGAAGGTCAAAAGATCCGCGTAAACGATATTGATTTTGAGGGCATAGGCGATCTGTCGGCTTCAAGCTTGCGTCGGGTGATGCAGCTCAAGGAATGGAATTTCTTCACATCTTGGCTGACCGGGACGGGACGCTTCGACCCCGATCTTTTGGTGGATGATCGTCAAAGCCTTCTGGCCTACATCCGCGATCAGGGATACCTCGACGTGGAGATTCCGGAGTCGGCAATTCGTATTTCCTATCCGGAGGAGAACAAGGTAGACATTTTTATCAGTGTTGATCTGGGAAAACAGTATTCGGTTGGAACAGTATCGGTGACTGGGAATACTCTTTTTAGCGATGAGGAGATTCTCGATCAAACAGAGTTGAAGCAGGGTGATGTCTTTTCGCCGTCTAAAGTGGCGGAAGCTCGCGAGGAGATTAGGCTGTTTTACGGTGCGGACGGTTACCTAGAGACTTTTGTTCGGGCACTTCGATCGCCCAACCTCGAGACGGGAGCGATCGATTTGAACTATCAGGTCTCCGAAAGCGGAAAGTTCGACGTCGAGTCCATCAACATCCAGGGGAATACAAAAACAAAGAGCATTGTCATCATACGCGAATTGGCGTTGGCCCCTGGAGATACGTTTGACCTCAAGCGCATGCGAAACAGCCAGCTCCGCCTGGAGAATACGCGATATTTCGAATCGGTTTCGTTGCGGCCCGAATCGACCAACATCCCCGGGAGAAAAGATCTCAGCATAGTGGTTCAAGAGGGTCGTACCGGGAACCTTACCTTCGGTGCTGGATTCAGTTCTCTGGAACGTGCGGTCTTTTTTGCAGAAATAAGCCAAGGCAATTTTGATATCTTCAATTGGCGTTCCTACTTCCAAGGGGACGGACAAAAGTTCCGTCTTCGGTTTCAAATCGGTTCCCGGAGCAATGAGATCGTCCTTTCATTTGAGGAGCCTTGGTTATTTGAACAGCGGTTGGCACTCGGCTTTGAAATCTTTCGGAGGGAAACTGACTTCAATAGTGCGGTGTTTAATGAGTTGCGCACCGGCTTTGAGGTTTATCTGCGAAAGAGGCTCTTTGAGTTAGTGGAGGGCAGACTAAGCTATAGTTTGGAGCAGGTTAATATTTTTGACGTCTCTGAAGATGCCTCAAGCCAGATTCAGGAGGAAGAGGGTAATACTCTCGTATCCAAGGTAGGAGGCACCCTCACTCGGGATACCCGCGATCGACTCTTGATCACCCGCACGGGTAATCGTCTCGAGTTCAATACACAGGTCGCTGGAGGACCGTTTGGAGGGGATGTTGACTACTGGAAGAACCAGATTCGAGCCTCTCAATTCATCCCTACATTTGAGTACTTGAACCAGGGGATGGCATTCTTCGGCAGAATTGGAACAATCGTCCCTTACAGCGATAGCGACGTTCCCTTCTTCGACCGATTCTTCCTCGGTGGTCCGAATACTCTAAGGGGCTTTGGCTTTCGAGATGTGGGACCGAAAGATGAAAACAATGAACCGATCGGAGGTAACTCATTTGCGTATTTCTCAGCGGAATACATGTTCCAGCTCGCCCAGCCGCTAGAGTTCGTACTTTTCTACGACTGGGGATTCGTCAATCCCGATGATTGGGACTTTGGAGCTTCAGCCTATAACGACGACTGGGGCTTCGGGTTTCGCGTTTTCATTCTCGGTGCTCCCCTGAGGCTGGATTTTGGCTTTCCGATTACGTCAGATGATACTAACGATGACGGCATGCAATTTAACTTTTCCTTCGGAACGCGCTTCTAATTCGCCAAACTATTCTCTACCGTCTTGTCTTTACCACCAGTCTCAAACCCACAACATCCAATGATCAATAAAACCATTCTTATTTTCGCTGGTCTCTTGGCCGGATTGCTTTCGACAGGGGCGCAGGAGGCGCCAAAGGTCGCTATCGTCGATCTCGACCTCGTTCTTCAACAATACGAGACCTTCAACGAGGCCCGAGCCGAACTAACTGCCCAACAACAGAGAGCGGACGCGGAGCTTCGCCCAATGGTTGACTCCATCAACGCCCTCCGAGAGGAAATCCAAGCGGTCACCGACCGTATCAATAACCCAACCAGTAGCGAGGAATCCCAGATGGAAGCGCGCAACGAGCTTCGGGAGTTACAGGTAAGTCTTGAGCAGGAAGCAATCGAGTTCCAGAGGCTCCAGCAGGAGGCGAGGAGGACTATTGCCCAGCGCGAGCAGAACATGCTTTCGATGGTATTGGACGATGTGCGTGGTGCAGCGGCAACGGTCGCAGAAGCGGGAGGGTTTGATCTCGTCTTGAGTAACCAAAACCAAATCGTGCTTTATTTCAGTGATGCGATGGAGATTTCTGATGAGGTCCTCGCTGAACTTAAGGAAGAATCTGAGGAGTAACGGTTGGCGTCTTGCTGACTGTAGGAACGTATCTTTTGATGGGTGATTCGGACGTTTTTCGCCCAGATTTATTTCTCTTTCGGTCGTTGCTGAACGACGTTGGATGAAGTTCTCTCTTCCATTTACCGATTTCCTATCGACCCTCGGCGACCGAAGCATTGAAGGAAGTTGGGATGGAGAAATTACTGGAATCTCCACTCTGAGTGGGGCTAGGAAGGGCGATTTATCTTTTCTAGGCAACTCAAAGTATACTCACGAGGTAGCTCAAAGCACAGCCTCGGTTCTTCTATTGCCTTTGGACTACGAGGGGCATCCTGGAGCTGACCAAGTTTATGTGAGGGTGGAGAACCCGTCTTTCGCCCTGGGTCGACTCTGTGCGCTTCTTGAGCGTCGCTATTGGCCCCGGTCGCCAGCGGGTATTCACCCGACAGCTGTAATTGATCGAGACGCTGTTGTGCATGAGTCCGCTTCGGTCGGTCCTTACTGTCTGGTTTCGGCTGGAACGAAAATTGGGCCCGACGCTTTATTGGCCTCTCACGTAAGTCTAGGGGCAAATGTGGTTATCGGAGCAGAGAGTCGGATCCTCACTCACGTGACCGTGGGCGATTTTTGCGAAATAGGAGAACGGGTTATCTTAAACCCCGGTGTAGTGATCGGCGCGGATGGTTTTGGTTACGAAACGGTTGATGGAGTTCACCAGAAGATCCCTCAGATAGGCCGTGTCATTTTGGAAAGGGATGTCGAGGTGGGAGCCAATACGACAATTGACCGTGCCCGTTTCAGCGAGACTAGGGTGGGAGAGGGCACAAAAATCGATAATTTGGTTCAGATCGGGCACAACGTGCAGATTGGAAAATATTGCCTGATCGTCGCTCAAGTGGGTATTAGCGGAAGCACAACGGTGGAGGACTACGTAGTGATCGGAGGACAAAGTGGGGTAGTGGGACACGTGCTTCTAGGAAAAGGTTCGCAAATTGGAGCGCAGAGCGGCGTCTCGAAATCGCTGCCGCCCGGTAGCGCAGTGCGTGGATCACCCGCTTTCGATCTGAACCTCTATCACAGAATAACCGCTCTCCAGCGAAGGCTTCCCGAGATTTTTACGAGGTTCAAGAATTTCGAGAAACGATTTGAAGAGGAATAAGCGTATGAAAGAATCGCAATTGAAAGTGTTCTCCGGTAGCTCAAATCCGGAGTTGGTCAAAAAGATCTGCGATTGTATTGGAATAGCTGCGGGCGAAGTCACGGTGACGAGTTTTCCTGATGGAGAGACTTTCGTAAAGTTCACCGAAAACATCAGGGGTGATGATATATTCATCGTCCAAAGCACTTCTGTACCTGCGAACCATCATATTATGGAGCTCCTCATCATGATTGATGCGGCAAGAAGGGCTTCTGCACGGCGTATTACAGCTGTCATTCCTTTTTACGGTTATGCCCGGCAGGACCGAAAAGATCAGCCACGAGTGCCGATCACTTCCAAGCTGGTGGCGAACCTTCTCGTTGCTGCAGGAGCTAACAGGATTCTCACTATGGATCTACATGCCCAGCAGATCCAGGGGTTCTTCGACATACCCGTGGATCACCTCTACGCATCCCCTGTGGTCTATGACTATTTGAGAACTCTGAAAACGGAAAGTCTTACCGTTTTCTCGCCGGATGTTGGAGGAATGAAGATGGCGGCTGCCTATGCAGATTTGCTGGGTTGCCCACTTGGTTTCTGTGCCAAGCGTAGGATGAATGCACAAACTGTCGAAGCCTTCAACATCGTTGGCGAGGTCAAGGGATGTGATATTCTAATCGTTGACGATATGACAGAGACTGCAGGAACGCTCACGGCTGCAGCAAAATTGCTGAAAGAGAATGGGGCGAAAAGCGTGATGGCTGCAGTTAGTCATGGAACGATCAACGAAATTGGATTCGAGCGTCTGGCTCAGGGATACATCGATCGACTGATTACAACTGACACGGTGAAACTCGACGTTGGTGACCTGCCGATCAAAATCCTTACGGTGTCCTCACTCTTGGCGGAGGCGATCAAGCGGATTCACGGCAATTCCAGCGTGACCTCGCTTTTCCGGGTGAAGGGGTATTAGCGGTTTTCAGGTTTTGCACTCACCAGGTGTACTCGACCGTGTAAGTAACCTTGCCCGTTTCTTCGGCGGGGATGATAAGGGAAAATCCGATTGACCTCGCGTCGACCTTTTCAAAGTCCACACTCGACTCAACTATCTCCCAATTCACCCACCGATAGAGATTTTCGACTACTTTGACGGTAACCTCTTCTTCGCTCCGGTTTCGCACCTCAATTTCAAATGACTCGCGGATCAGGTCTTGCCGAGTGTGTCGAAAAAAGTCAGTCACTCTTCGCTCTCCCACAATGTCGAAGGCGTTCCCTAGATAGAGACGGACGAGTTCATTTTTCGGAGTGTGATCGATGGTGTTTTCGCCAATAAACTCGATCTGTCCATCGATGTCTGTGCGATAAAAACGAACCGTTCCCGCGGGGAGAGGCACTCCGAGATTGTTGTTCTCTGAATTTTTGAACTCACGGTAAATGGCGACGTCCGGTTGGCTATTTCTACCATAATTCGGGTCTTCAATTGCGCTGCTTACTCGGTAGTTACTGGTCAGCGAGCCGTCGTAGACGTAGGTCTTCTTCGTCTCGATTGGGTCCGCCCGAACAAACTCGAGTTGTTTGGTCTCCTGATCGCGGAGGTCCGTTTGTTCTGGGAGGGAATACAAATGAAATTCGTCAAACTTTCTTTCTTCCACGGATGGGGGCGCTGCCTCGGAAAGGGTCTTGGCTACAAAGAAGTCTGCGCTCGCTTGCGGCACCTCAATCACCTTGTTTACATCACCCGCAATGAGTTTGATCTGGCTGTTGGAAAAGCTTTTCCCGCTTCGATTGGTCAGAGAGACCCAGCCCGTGAGGGAGACTGCATCTCCCTTCTCAGGAAGAATCAAATTGTAATCGGACTTCCATGAAAGGCCGTTGGTTAGGTAACTCAGTTCTGCGTCAATGTCGGCGGAAGTGGGAGAGTAGATCTTCCACGAGAGGGTAGGTCTGAGTATGGAACCATCCCCGAGATCCGGAAATAAGGGCTGTCCGGGAAGAGAAAGCCGGATCAAGCCATCCACGAGGAGAATGGGCTCAAGAAAACCTGATGATGAGCGGGTTGGAGCACGGATAATTTTTCCTTCGATGATCTGTTCCCCTGATTCCGTTTCATTTTGAAACGAGATCGTCTCGCCTTCAAAGAACTGAAGGAGCCGTTCCTGATTGACTGGGTCTCCCCGGTAGCTCTGTTCGAGTATCCGGAGGTCGACAGTTCCCGACTTGTCGCGGAGCACTACAGACTCAGGCTCTAGTTGGCTTGTCACACCACTATAGGAAATCTCCTGAGAACCTTCACTCAGCTGAAGTGGGACGGAGTCACGCACTACGGCAAAGTTCTCATTGTAGATGGTAAGCCCTGTTTGAGCACTCGAAGATAAGAGTGGACTCAGAGCAAGGGCTAGGATGCGGAAGGGTCTATTGCACATGGAGTTGAGGCTTGGGTTGGTTGTTTCTGTGGGGGATCGGGGATTGGCTAGACGTCCCAGAAATAGGAAACCAGAAAAATGGTTCCTACCGCATACATGAGATTCAAAGGAAGGCCGATCCGAACAAAATCGGTAAATCGATAAGCACCAACTCCATATACGAGCGTATTGGTTTGGTAGCCAATAGGAGTAGCGAAACTGGCAGACGATCCAATGCAGCAGGCAATCGCAAAAGGCCTTGGATCCGCTCCCATACTCAGGGCAAGAGTGATGGCTAACGGAACCATAAGAACTACGGTAGCGTTGTTTGAAAGAAACTCTGTGAAAACGCTGCTCGCCAAATAGATCACTGCCAAAAGAACAAAGGGCTGCCACTCGTGTGGAATCCACGCTTCCACAGCGGCGTTTGCAGACTCAGCGAATAGCATCGACGCACCCGTAGTCTGGAGTGCCAAGCCCAATCCTAGCATTCCGTAAATCAAAACGAGGATCTTCCATTCGACTGCTTCATAGCCTTCTTGCGGCTTCAGGCAGCCTGTCAGAAAGAGGACGCTGACTCCAACCAGAGTCGAAACTGCGATTGGAACGACATTGAAGGTTGCGAGTAAGACGACCCCTACAAGAACCCCGATGGCAGTGGGCGCCATCTTTTTCCGGGTGTCTGCAGGTACTGCGGGTTGGTCAAGGAGAACGAGATCACCACTATTCCGGATCAGATCTAGTGCCTCGTCCGGGCCGAGAAGTAAAAGCGTATCACCTGGGGCAAGGATAGTTCGCTGGAAGTCAGCATTGAGGTTTCTGCCTTCACGGTGAACGGCTAGAATTAGCGTGCGAAACCGCTGACGAAAATTTGTGGCTGCGATAGTTCTGCCTACAAAAGGGGAGTTTGGAGCAACCATTGCCTCGACGATCGAAGCTTGTCTGGCTGAAATAGGCTCAAGATCGGCATCTTTTTCTGCGGTCAAGATGAAGCCCTCGAATTCCCGTGCCTCAGCAAGACCAGATGGTCTACAGGCAAGCACCACACGATCCCCACCGCGAAGCTCAATTTCCTTGAGGTCGCCAGAGATCGGCGTTCCGGACCGAACGAGTTCGACCAGTCGAATACCGTCTTGTTTGAGGATCTTAATCTCTTTGACCATCTTGCCTGCGAGGGGAGAGTCTGGGCGGACAAACGCCTCAGCTAGGTACTCCTTGCGTGCTTCTGCGGGAATTAATTCTCCGAGACTTTCCCGCTTGGGCAGGATGAATTTTCCGAAAATCGTCAGGTAGATTGTTCCAAGAATAGCGAGAGGGAAGGCTACTTTGGAAAATTCAAACATACTGAATCCTTCGTAGCCGGATGAAGAGAGCAGAGAGGAGCCAAGAATGTTTGTGCTGGTCCCCATAAGAGTGCAGGTTCCCCCAAAAATCGATGCGTAACTGAGAGGAATAAGAACCTTAGAAGCGGGAACCCCGAGATTGGCGCTTAGACTGATCACGACTGGAATCAGAATTACAACGACGGGAGTGTTGTTTACAAAGGCTGAGATTACAGCGACGGGCAAAATCAATAGCAAAAGGAAGGACCGATATCCGTACCGTGTCGTCTTTTGCAGCAAAACGGTCAGGGAAGAGATTACTCCGCAGCGCTCGAGTCCTGCGCTGATAATAAACATTGCCGCAATCGTGAGAGGCGCCGGATTCGCAAAAACGCCCATCAATTCCTTGATGCTCGGTAACCGAGAGTCTGGGAAAAGAGCAGCTCCGAGCGCCAAAACAACGAATACAACGATCGCAGTAACGTCCGCAGAAACCTTCTCCTTAGTAAAACTCGCAACTGCGCAAGCCAGAAGTAAGAGAACAAAAACAATCTCCCAAGTCATGAATCACCGAGAGTGGAGTGTAAAAGATTGACTGGCAACATCCCAAAATATTCTTGATGAGAACATAAATTAACCAGGTTTATTTTATTTGACAGGCTTGATAGTTTGGCGTTGAGTCATCGTCATGAAACGAAGGCGTAGGCGTTTGGTGGAGGGAGGGTTGGGCTACTACCATGTGATGAGCCGGACGGTGAATGGGGAGGGTTTGTT
>JBCDMB010000023.1 GCA_038744685.1 Verrucomicrobiota bacterium | reverse complement strand
TATATTACTCTCTCCAGCTAGCATCAGCTCTACGGCATTTGCCTTGAACTCTTTGCTGTAGCTGCGACGACTTTCGATTTCCATGGTTTTATCTCCTTATTTAAGATAGACACATGGCAACTTTTTTGGGGGAGGTTCAGCGATACCGATTTCGATTTCGATTTCGATTTCGATTCTTTCGCACGAGGTGCGGTTTAATATGGTGGGGTTAGCTGCCACTCTCGTATCGAAACCAACCCTAGTCCTAAAACAAATTGACCTGTCACTCAACGCATTACAAAAGAACAGGCATGAAGTTCTCTAAGTGCGTTACTAATATTTCCACAATCACTGAGCTCAAACGGATTGCAAGTGCATATGTAATCGATTACCGCGCCCTTTCGGAGGAAGAAATCAAGGAAGCTCTAGTAAAGACTGCACCGCAGTATTACTTTGAGGAAAACGTTCGGAACGCGCTCAATCACTTGACGATGGGAAGCAACCGGGACCTCCGAATAATTGCACCCTTTTTTATCAAACACGTTCTTATGCAACGGGATGACCGTATGTCTCCGAGGAGGAACACTGAAGAAGAGATCATAAAATGGGAACAAGAGATTGTAGATCGATCAAACGAGGATCTACTTAAAAAGAGCAGCGAGAGATCAAAGGACCTAGAATTCATGCAATTTGTGGTCAAGGTCGCGTGGGAACACAACGACGATCTGTCTGTTGATGAAAAGAACCTTGTTGAAAAAATACGTGAGCGCCTTCGAATTACAGAGACTGAATTCCGGATCATAGAGGCTAAACTCGGCAAATTCCCGAAAAGTCTTAACGAACTTCACACTCGGCAGGACATCGAAGACGTTCGCCGTGAACTTCAAGCCCGAGGACTTGTCTTTTCGATCCGAGACCACGATGGCATCGACTACGATCTGATTCCTTCAGAGGTCGCAGATACTATTGCAAAAGTAATGAAGATTGAGATCCGTGACTACGGCTTCTCACAGCTACTCCGTTATAAAGCGGTTCGCTCAAAGTCTTACATCCAAGAGTCATTGGACAAAGTCGGGGTTAAAACTGAGAAAAACTGCACGATGGAGGATCTATTCGAGGTTTCCGTTGAGCAAATGAGCCCTCGAATTCTTCTAGGTGGAACTAGCCCAAGAGATGGACTACCGACTGACGTTTTAAGAAAATGGTGCTCAGACCTCGATCTGAATGTTTCTGGAAGCAAATCAGATCTAATCGAACGAATAATAGAGTTTTATGACAGTCTCCATGAACGTAGTGATCAACTTGTCGATGAAAGGGAACACCTCCACAAATATTTCATAGAATTGGCCACCCGCGACTCCGCGACACTACGAGCTCAGCAGTTGATTGAGAAAGATATCGAAATTGAACGGAAGTTTGAGTCGGTCACAGACTATGTCTTCGAGAAAAAGCTTGGACATAAGCCGCTCAATCTTATCGGAACGAACCACGCCGACGGCGCACTTTCCTATAAAGACAAGGTGATCTACTGGGACAATAAATCAAAGGAAACACCGGTAAACTTAAAGGATCACATCAGACAATTCGACGGTTACATCCAGCAAGCTGAAAAGCCTGTCGCAGGCTTCGTTGTAATCGGACCTGATTTTACACCTGAATCAAGTCTCCTCGCCATGCAGTATCAGGTGGAGAAGGGAACGATTATATCAATGATTACAGCCCAGGAATTTAAAGACCTCGGAGAAGTTTGGAGCATGAAAAAAGAAACCGATGCATTTCCACTTGGCTACCTATTACAGCCGGGGAGATTTAATCCATCCCTAGTCGCAATTTAGTAACCTCTCCCTTGAACCTCAAACAAACCGATGTCCTGAATACCCGGGAACAGGACCCGCTCAACACCCCGTTTAGGTGGTAAAAGTGTCTATTCCTTCCGGCCTATTTTCTTGGACCGTATTGGCCGCGGAAGAAGCTGTTGATCGTTCCTGCGGCATCGTTTTTCTCAGGCACCCCTGGGACAAGGACGTCACTTTCTTCGAAAACATCCAGATTTCCATCCTCCGGCATTGGATTGGGAAACAGCGACTGCCGTTCAACGAAGTCTCGGGTCATTAACTCTCCTGCATCCGGGTTGTTTATGATGGTTGGGGTTACCAACAGAACGATCTCGTCTCTTCTACGAGTCGTTGCCTGATTCCGAAAGAGTCTGCCGATGAGAGGGAGGTCACCAAGAAGAGGTATCTGTGAGATCTGATCTTCAATCGACTCAGTGATCAATCCTCCTATGGCAAATGTCCGGCTATTCGCTGCAACAAAAGTACCACTCACCGTCTGTGCAGCCACAATATCAATCGGTCTTTCGTCAAAACCTCCGTCACCATTCGGCACTAAGACGTTGGCTCCGTTTCTGACGATCTGAGACTCTTCCTGAAGCAAGCGAAGCTCCACAGTATCGTCATCGTTGATGTTTGGAGTGATCAAAAGGGTAGATCCAACGTCCTGGTCCTCGTACTCCGCGTTCGCAAAATTAACGGTGTTTCCGAGATCGGTGACGATCGTCGTGTTGTCTCCGAAACCAACCAGAACCGGCACCTGCTCGCCGATAAAAATCCGACTGACTTCGTTGTTTGTTGTTAGGAGCGAAGGCTGACCGAGGACGGTGAGCTTGTCCTTATCCTGCAGAAAACGAATCTCCGCCGCGAAGGAACTGTCGAGATAACTAAAGAGAAGCGAACCGTTGATTTCAGGATCTGTCGGCAGAAAGATGCCTGCCCCATCACCCTCTGAAAAAGCCCAGTTGAAAGCGGTATCCAAACCGTCGTCGAGCTGCACTCGGAGAATCCGGATTTCGAGAAAGACCAGCTGCGCCGGTTCATCGAGATCTTCTACCAGTTCCTCGATCTCGCTCATCGTTCGCTCATCTCTCGTCCGGACGAGCAACTTATTCAGTCGGTCGATGATCGAAACAAAGATATCCGCCCGTGAATCCCGGATAGCGTCGATGCGGGCGTCATCAACCAACCCAAGCCTTCTGATTTCCTCGTCCGTAAATTCAAATTCTCCCTGGGTAGAGGACTGATCTGTTCTTTGGTTAAAGTTCCGAAGACTGTTGTTTTGGTTATTGCGGAGTGAGGACAAACGATTCGATCCAACAATGGTGCCTCCTTGTCCGCCTTGGTCTCCAACCCCCAGACCTTGGCTCCGACCGGCGATGATATCGAAACGTTCAAGTCGTTGTTCTAAATCATCGGTCAGGAACTCACCAGACTCCTCACTCTCGTCGACCCGCTCGGAAAGTCGGACTCGATCCCCATACAGATCACGAATAGTCAGGGCAATATCCCGCGCATTGGGGAAGCGAAGCGTGAAGACCTGATTGTGTTGATCCTGCAGGGCAGCCGATCCCCTTGCGAACTCTTCAACCGTCTGAAATCGGATGATACCGGAGTCGCGTATCGTGCTCGAATAGAGGTGATGGGTCGCGGCGATACTGGAGAGGACTTCATCAACGGTGACATCCCGTAGAAAAAGGGTGATCGGGCGGATTTGCGCCTCAACCGTTGCAGTAATTTGGGTGTTCGTCACGTAGGAAAGCGCTTGTGCGGCAAGAAACAAGGGGACGGAGGAAAGCTCGATTAGAGCTACTTGACCTTCCTCTGTCGCCACCCCGCGATTCGATCCGAAAAACACCTGCTGTATTGATCCTCGCTTCGGATCCACAAGCTCAACCATGTTCAGATTGAGCTTTCCTATGGTCACGTTTTGTTCCCCCGTTCGGACTGTCTGGCCTTCAATTGCAGGAAAAATTGAGTCGTCAATTTTGAGAATAACCATGCCACGGGCAGACTCTTCCCCACCTGCAATCACCACACCGATGACAGAAATCTCATCTTCTTCATCCTGATCATCCTGATTGTTTCCGGACGCTCGGCGGAGTGCTTCGAGTGCTGCGCCAGTTGAGGAGTTTGGCCGAGTCGGATCACCGTTTGACCCACTCGTACCTTGAGCGAGCGCTGAGCCTGCGGGCACAAAGATCGTTGCGAAACACAGAAAAGCACAAACCATAAAAGAACGGCTAAGCATATTTTCTTTAGAACAGCCTAGAAGACTGGGCAGAAGGAGTTTTATTGGATGTATCATCAAATTTAGACGGCTCCGTAGAGCGCTACAAAGAAAGCGAGGTAAACATAGCCCACGAGGAGGCCAACAATGAGGACGATCGCCGGCTCGAGGACCGCACTGAGTTGTTTGATCAGAGTTTGGAGGCGTTCTTCATGAAACTCGGCTACGTTCAGAAGAGTCTCTTCGAGGTTTCCTGTAGTTTCGCCGACTCCCACCATCCGCACCATCATCGGAGTGTAGGCCTTTCCCTTGCCAATGCCCGCAGCAAGACTTCCCCCTTGCAGGATCAGGTTGCGTGTATCGTCGACCACCTGAACGAAGTAACGATTGCGATGAATTGTAGTGAGGATACGCAGACTATCGACTAGCGGAATTCCACTGTTCAAAAGGGTCGAAAGCAGGCGTGAGAAGAGAGCGGTTCCTGAACAACGGACAATAGTGCCTACAAGTGGCACCCGGAGCTGGAAGCGGTCGAGAGCCAATCGCCCCGGGGGCCAGAGCCAAAAACCAAGTAGCATGAGACCGAGAGTCAAAAGCACTACGAGAATGATCGCGCCGTAGTCCGTGAAGAAGTTGGCAACGTCGATGAGGGACTGCGTCATGGCTGGCAGGCGACGTCCGAGTGCTTCCAGCGCCGTTTTCATTGGCGGGATCACTGCAAGGACCATGTAAACGCTCACTCCAATGGCAAAAAGGAAAGTAAAGCTTGGGTAGAAAAGCGCGGTCAGGACTGCAGTTCGGTTACGGCGTGCGCTCTCCATTGTTTCGGCACAGCGGAGCAAAACCTCCTCAAGATTACCGCTGGCCTCACCAAGGCCAACCATTGCGGTCACCGACTTTGGAAAACAGGTATGTTCGGAGAGTGCCTCGGCGAAGGGGATGCCAGACTCAACCCGCTGCCGGACCTGCTGATAAACAGCTCGCACTCCCCTTGAAGGGGGTTGATCGATAATCGTTTCAATCGATGAAAGGAGGGTTAGACCACTGCGGAGCATGACCTCAAGTTGCCGCAGGGTAAGCTCAACGTGGACCGACTTGATCCTTCTCCAAGTGGTTGGATTGAACAAAAAGGCTCTCGTGCCTCTGCCGGCAATTTGATCGTCGTCCGCATCCGACGCCGGCTGGAGGCGTTCAGGTTTCACCCCTCTACCGAGCAGTGCCCAGCGAGCCGCATCCAGACTCGCCGCTTCAACCACCCCAGTGGAGCGTTCGCCATTTCCGGCGTTTACGGTGTAGGCAAAGCGGGGCATTCTCAGACGGTGTCAAGCGTCGCAGTGATCACTTCGTCAACGGTTGTCATTCCAGTTCGAACAGCCGCAAGTCCGCTTTCAAGAAGGGAGGGAATCCCCACTTCGCTCCGACGCTCGACGAGGCGATATTCGATTGATTCGTCGTTGGAACTGCTGCCGATAAGGCGAGTCTCTTCTGATCGAATGGGCAGAATCTCGAAAAGCCCGGAACGACCGATGAAACCCTTTCCACCACAGCGCAAGCAGCGGTTTGGGCGGAAACAGCGCTCCCCTGCCAAAGCGGATGACCCGAGTAGCTGAGCTTCTGTTTCAGTAAGCGAACTCTCTGTCCGGCAATGGGGACAAAGGACCCGCACCAGTCGCTGGGCTGCGACCAGCCGGAGAACGGTGGCGATAAGGAAACGGTCCACACCGAGATCGAGGAGGCGGGTCACTGCACCGACTGCAGTATTCGTGTGGAGAGTACTCAAAACAAGGTGTCCGGTCAGGGCGGCCCGGACGGCCAGCTCGGCTGTTTCGCGGTCCCGGATTTCCCCAAGCATAACCACATCAGGGTCATGGCGGAGAATACTGCGGAGCGATGAGGCAAAGGAGACTTTCTCTCGTCGGGCGTCGACTTCCGTCTGAGTGACCCCGTCTATCTCGTATTCGATTGGGTCTTCTACCGTCATCACGTTTGCGGTGCGCTTCCCCAGAAGATGCTTGATGGCGGCATAGAGTGTGGTGCTCTTGCCGCTTCCAGTTGGCCCGGTCATCAACACCATGCCGTAAGGAAGAGTCACTGCGCGGGTAAACCGCTCCAAGTCATCGTCGGAAAAGCCCAACTTGTTGAGCGTTAGAATCCCTTCGTCCCGGATCAGTAATCGCAGAGTGATGCGTTCACCGTGGCGGGCCGGAATGGTCGCAACGCGGACCTCGGTAGACGGCAAAACACCGCCGGGCTCAAACGTGAAAGAGCCATCCTGTGAGGCCCGCTTTTCAGAAATATCCAACCCGCCAAGCACCTTGATGCGGTTAAACACAGAAGAGCGCAAATAGGCGGGCAGAGACGGATCTTCCACGAGAGAACCGTCGATCCGCATTCGCACTTGGACAGAATCATCGCGAGCCACATTGAAATGGATATCGGATGCTCCTCGGATCAGACCTGTCTTCAATAGTTGGTCGCAAAGAGCAATCGCTTCGTCGGCGTCGTCTGGATCGCTCTCGGAGCGAGCGGTTACGGTGTCGATGACCGGTCGATCCTGAGACATTGCCTCCCGCAAGTTCCCGAAGAGGCGAGTTTGAAGCGCCCGGATTGATTCGCCAGTGGCAAGTACTGGAACCACGGGAAGCTTGATGAAGCGCTCCAAGAGACGTGCCGAGTTCGGATCAAGAGCCCGCTCGACCGCAACGTGGAGGGAGCCATCCAATTCGAGAAGAGGAAGCAGCCTACGGCGAATCATCAGGCTCGGCGGAGTGAGCAGGGCATAACGCGGATCAAATTTGATCGTCTCCAGATCAAGCGGTTCTGAGTCGGTCTCGGAAGGACTCGCTTTGAGCAAAGAGGTATCGGCCGGGCCTGTCATCGTTCTTTCCTCGCTGCCTGCAATCCAGACGAGCCGAAGCTGCGTTCGGATTGTCGGAGACTCGCTTCGCGAGCCAGTCTTTGTTCCAAGACTCCAGGATTTTTCGTGAATGAAAAGGCGGTTGCCGGAAGGAGGGAACCACTTTGCACCCACTCGATCATATTCTGTTCAAGGGTTTGCATGCCCTGCCGTGAACCGGTCTCCATGACGGAATAAAGGCTCTGATACTGGCCCTTCGCGATGAGGTTGGCAGCCGCTGGAGTATTCTGCAGAATCTCGCAGAGAGGAATTCGGGGACGCTGCGCTTTTCCGGCGGTGGGAGTGCGGGTGATCGGACCGTCGGCAGGGATCAAGTGCTGAGTGAGGACGCCCCGCAGATTCATGCTGAGCTGCCGGAGGATGCCTGGCTGTTCGTCGGCCGGAAAGGCCGAGGCAATCCGCTGGATCGCTCCGGCACAGTCAGGTGCGTGAACAGTCGTGAAGACCAGATGTCCGGTCTCGGCAGCCGTTAAAGCGGTTCGAATCGTCTCCCTCTCGCGCACCTCTCCGACGAGAATGACATCCGGATCCTGCCGCAGACTAGAGATAAGGGCTTCCTGAAAGCTAAAGGCGTGAGCACCAATTTGCCTTTGGTCAATTCTGGCTTGTTGAGAAATGTGCAGGTATTCGATCGGGTCCTCAATCGTGATAATGTGTTTGGCGTGGGTCCGGTTGATCTGGTCGAGAAGGGTCGCGAGGGTCGTCGATTTTCCCGAACCAGTCGGCCCGGCGACCAGCACCAAACCGTCAGGCAGATCGCACCACGAGTCGAGTCCCTGAGGGAGGCCAAGATCTTTCAAGGAACGAAAGCGGTTCTCCAGCCGCCGGATGGCAATCGCAAGTCCCGGAAGTCTTCGATAGATGTTGTAGCGAAAGCGCCCGTCTTCTCCGTGGGTCACTGCTCCATCTACCGAGCCTTTGGCCTCAACCGTGTCCGTCATCGCGGGGCCGGCGAGGTGCTTGGCCAAACTGGAAATCACCTCGGGTGGAAAAGGTTCGCGAAAGGCGTCGAGGAAACGAAGTGTTCCGTCAATCCGGAAAAGAGGCGCATGGTCGGGCGCCAGGTGCAAGTCGGAGGCCTCTTCTTCAATGAGGGCTTCGAGCAAAGTCGAAAGTTCGGGCGCTCCAGCACCATTTCCTTCCCCACTCATCAACGGCAAATCCACAGATTCCAGCGGCGCAGATCGGTCTCACCCTGCATGCCCGCGTCCATCTCAATGGCAACCGGCAAGAGTGCTGGTCCAGTCTGATCGAGGGAGCTGACCAAGGCAGAAATCCCTGCGAACGTTCCAGCCAGCTCGAGACGGCTGATTTCGCTGCCAGGGCGCTTATCGAGCAGACGCTCGTACGCTCGCCGATCCTGGGCCTCGGCGCGGGACTCCGACATCAGAATCACACCATGGACCTCCATCAACTCTTCAAGTTCCGCACTGGCCTCGAGCACTTCGTTCGGAGAAAACACCGAGCGTCCTTTTGAACTTTCGCTATCCGATCCGCGGATCGTGCTTACCTCCCGTTGAAGCTCGAGGAGCTGTCGCCGGACCGTAGAACGCTCGGCTTGGGTAGGTAAACGCAGTTCCAAGACAGTGCGTTGCCGCTCCAGCTCTTCTTTTTCCTTAAAAAGAGGCTGAACCACAAAGAAGCCATAGATGAGTAAGATGATGGCAGAAGGCAGGAGCAGCACCATCACACGTTCGCGGGGGGAAACCGTTTTCATTGGCCTGATCCTCCTGCAATTACTTTCTTCGCAGAACCCGAATCAGGCTGAACCGGAGTGCGAACTGGAGAAGGGGTCAATTCGATCAAAAACGTCCACGGCCCGCCGTCGGGTCTGACGAGAAGGGCTTCGCGCTCCACCAGGGAAGCTCTCCAGCCGGAGGCTCCTCCGAAAAAATCAAGCTCCATCGCGTAGGCAGCCGCGCCTTGTGGGGTCGTAGCAACGCCCGAAACGTGCACATCGAAGCCTTCCGGCTTGATGCTGCGAAGGAGAATATTGCCGCCAGCGGCATCAGCCAAATTCGAAAGGAGGGACTGCAAACGATCCTCGTGGGCTTCAATGTTGAAAACGGCTTTCTCGGGACGACTCCTTAAGGTCCGGAGCTCTTGATTCAGCTTGCGGATTTCCTCTTGCCGCTCCCGGTGTTCGTCAATCGGTGTCCGCAAACTGGCCACCTGCTCTTCCAGACTATCCTTCCGGCCCAGTAAAAACAAGTGATAGGCAATCGTCAGAACGAGAACTGCCGCCGTAACCGCAACGGTTCTTGTGACCAGTGCCCGCGTCGACATCTCCGGCTTAGGAATACTTAACCACGGGATCAGTCCAGGCCGCCGGGCTTGGAAGTCCATAACGGTGGCGAGACCTTCGGCCCAGCGCTGTTGACCATCAGCGGAATCCAGACGGATCCATTCGATACCCTCGAGATCGGACCATTCGGGCATATTCCGGTCGGTCACCGCAAGCAAACCATACTTTGAGAGACTAGTTTGCACCTCGGGGTCGGCCAAAGCCACACGCTCAGCACCAACACCGCTCCATCCACGGATGTTCTTTTTCCCGCGCGCATTCTGCACGTGCATCGCCAAACCTTCCCATAGTTCGATCTGCTGCTCTGCTCCTGTCGGAAGCCCAGCTGGATGCCCAACCCCCATCAACCGGCAGCCGCGCCTCCCGCCAATGACTTCGCGCCAGGCGATCAATTGGGAAAACGGCGCAGCGATACCCCATGCCTTTAAAAAACCATCGGGTGCGGAGAGACGTTTCCACGTCCACTGCGACTCTTCAGTGCTCTGGCCGGTCAGTGCCTCGATTTCCATCGCAATCGTCTCACTTTGGTCTCCACCGCCGAAACTTGGCACCTCAGCGACTGCCGCTCCGACTCGGACGCTAAAGACAAACACATCCTTCGCCGGTGCCGGACGATGATCCAGCAATGCCGTAATCCAACCCCCCTTGTCGACGTCTTCCGAAAGGTCGAAATAATCCGGCTCAGTTTCTTCTTCTTCGTTCGCCTGATTCTCAGGGACTTCTTCAGAGATGATTCGCAAAACTGCATAGGCACTCTGGCGACGCTTTAGATCCACTCGGAAACGGGCGGATCCAGTATCGACCAACACAGTGAGGGAAACTCCAGAAGGAAGTGGCATGAGTTTGTTTTGGTGAAAATTAGAGTTTGTCTGAAAACTTTTGGAATTTCTGAGTTCGAATCCCTGTTGCAATCGGATGAACCCCGGGTCTTTGCTTGTAATTTCTTTAGTTAATAGAGGGTAAGGGTGACCGGCTCGTTGAACTGCCCGAGCCGGATTTGGGTTACCGGTGACCGGCGTTCGGGAAGGGTTGTGGTGATCGCACTGTCTTTGTTAGCAGGGTCTGTTGCATCCTGATAGGCGCGTAATGCGAGTGCACCAACGGGTAGGTCGCTAAGAGTAAAGGATTCGGAGGGAGAGTCGGCTGGGAGAACTCGCTTCTCTTCCAAAACTGTATGTGCTCCGCCGGCACCGTTTGCCCCGTAGACGCGAACAATTAGGTTTGCGCCGTCTGCCAGAGCGATCGAGCCGCCATCCCGAACCACGGTTACCACCAGGTCGCTCCGCCAAAAGTCTCCCTCGGTATCAGCAAGTCCGCCAGAGACAGCCGTTGAGTCGGCTGCGAAGACAATTGCGAGATCTTCGTTGATTCCCGAATCAGAGAGGTCAGTCGTGCCGTTGGCTCCGCCAGACTGGATGATCGAAATCGGATCTCCGTCGTCGGCGGCTGATCCACTGATGTCGAGAGGGATTAAAGAATTTCCGAAACCATCTGTCACCTCAGACCGATTGAGTCCAAGGTTCAAATAAGGTCCGCGCCATCCCGCGCCGACCCGAACCTCGGAATCGCCGGACGGCGCAACGATTGCATAGGCAGGCAGCCCACCCGCTTCCCAAAGCTCGCTTAGTTGGGTGAGAGGGTCAGTCCCTTGAGCGCTTGGCAATCTTCCGATATCACTGACGAATCCAACGAAGGCAGAATCGCCGACAATGCTCGCTTCGATCTCTTCCAATTGATCAATATTGGCATCGTATCGATTTTCCTGGGTCATTTGGGCAACATTTCGCAGGACGACCGATGAAAGCACCGCAATGATGCTCAGGACAACGAGTAGCTCAATGAGGGTTAGACCGTCTCGGGAACGGGTTGGATTTGCCTTTGTCCGTCTCCCGTCGTCAGAGGCAAATAGGTTTCGTTCAGGACAACCGCTACGACGAGTGAAGTCATCGTTCCTCGCAAATAACAAACCAAGGAACGGCGACTTTAGTCGCCGAGAGCAGTATTGAACCGTAGAACGAACACCGGCAGCTAAACCGACTACGCCAAGGCTTCGACGGTCAAGAGCAGCCGCTCGGGATTGACTGCAGCCGCCTATCCATCCGGCATCTGGCAAAGTTCCGCCATCCGAAACCTGTTCCGAGATGACCTGACTATCAGTATTCATCAATCGTTGACTCACAAATCTACAGCAAAGGGTCTACACTGAGGAGAAACAGAACGAGATCATCACCCCGATCAGGATCCAGCGCATCACTCGGGTCCGTTTCCAAAATCCGGTTCGGTCCGGCAGAGACAAGGCGTGCATCGTCTTCGTCACCGGGCTCCTGGAGAACAATCGGTTTACCCCAAGCATCGATGATAGTCGGTTCGTCCTCAATGCCGGCAATGTCCGAGTTGTCGTCAAAGCCGTCGCCCGTTTCGATAAAGTCACCGTAGCGCACGACACTCGTGATAAAGTACGGCCCCTGCCAGCCACGTTTGGTGGTGATGTCGTAGGCGTCCTCGCTGTCGATGTTTTCCATGAGTCCCGCAATGCGCGAGGGCAGCGCGCCGATGTGTTGGAGGTAGCCGCTTTCGCCCAGTCCTCCCCCGGTGAGAGCCGTTTCAACTTCCCGTAGCGTCGCTGTAGTAGCTGCCTCCCGCGAGGTGATCGGCTCGCCACTTGCGTCGAGAACTACTGGGTCGCTTGTGTAGGCGAGAGTCGCGATGACCGCCACTGCACCAAGAATGGTCAGGACGACCAAAAGCTCAACCAGCGTGAAGCCAGTCGCTCGTAGCAGGCGGAAGCAGTGAGGAGTGCGAGGAATCATTCCATCTAAAGTGGGGATCACTGACCGATCAAAGGACGATAGTTCCAGTCTTAATTAAAACTGTTGAAATAATCGTCCAGATAGTCGCCGAGGCGGCGCAGACGATCACCTCCGGCCAGATCTTCGACACCGGTGATGGTGGCGAGACGAAGGGGGGCGCCGTCGACCGGCACCGCAAAGACAGCAATGAACCGTGAATAGTGGTCTGTCGGATTCGTCGCTCCCGACGGATATTGCACGGGGGCATCGACTAGACTCCGACCGACCAGAGTAGATTCCTGCCCAACCCCAAAAGCGACGTAGGCTTCAATGTCCGAAGCAGGTACTCCATTCAATACACTACCCGGAAGGCCAAGGCGGTCTTCGCCAGCGGCGGTGAGGGTGGCGACATCTTCGTCTGACCCCAGTTTATCGACCAAAGCAATCGTGAGCCCGTCAAACGTCTGGTTCACGGTAGGGTCGCTGAAATCATCGTGTTCATAGGCGGTCACGATCCCCGCCTCAACGAGGGCATTGACAATCGCCTCTTCGACCGTGCCCACTCCCGGAGAACTCAAGTCTTCCACCACGAGGTCAGTCGGGGCAACCGTGGCCGGGTTACTATCGATCAGACTGTCCCACTCATTGCCAAAGCTACCGGTCGAGCTTTTCTGCACTTCAACGGCTTTGGCGAGTTCGCGTACGTTACCCGCTCCTGTTGCTCCATGCGAACGCTGCTGCGAATCCGGAATGATCGGGATGACGATGCCTGCAACAGCGGTGATAATTGCAAGGACGACAAGAAGCTCAACTAGAGTTAGACCGCGACGGGAATAAACTGAGAACCTGCCCTTCTCCTTTTTGTTTAGAGTATTCATGGTTTCATCAAGAGGATATTTTAGTCTGGAAATTTTTTTTATGCTCTCACCTAGAGAAAAAAAGAGAGTTTTGAGAGCAGATTTGCGGCACCCCGGGTGCTGCTTGATTTCGACACTTACATACTTGTTTGTAACAACAAAAGAAGCCGCCAACAAAATTGCGGCAGCGATCAGATCCGTAGTAGGCCAACTGTCAAATTAGGTAATCTTGTGACTCGAACCCGTTAAAAAGTTCGTAAGGCTGATGGGAAGGCATGCATGCTCTGAGTGCCCTTCGCCTTTACAAGATGGTGACGAAAAACGTGTCATTTAGATCATCATCTACAGTGGGAAAGAAAGCGTGACGCTCCCAGTGAGCGGGAGCGCCACGCCTCAGGTTAATACCGTTTAGCGTTTAGCTCTCGTTTAACTCGGTCCAGTAGACACCGATGTGGTTGTCCCCTGTTTCAAACTCGGCTCCGGCGACGCCGTCAGTATTCCCGAGCGAGTAGCTGACTCGTTTGAACTCGGCCGACTCAAACGGGACAGCAGTGCCCGCTCCGTCGTCCTCAGCGAGTTGTAGAATAATTCCGAACCGGGAATGAACCTCATCAGGGAGAAATCCCGGAGTGTCACCAAAATGCACTGGTGGTTCGGGAGCAAGGGTGCCCAAAAGGGACCAGTCAGGGCCTATACCGAGCCAGACATAACGATCTCCAGCCCCGTTAGGCAGATAAATGCTCTCAGCCTGTGCAGGCGTCAAAGTAATAAGTGTCTGACCAGTGGCCAACGTACGCTGTGCGGCGCCGATGTTGAACGTAACACTGTAATCAGTAGCACCCTCATCATGATCAACTACTGTTGTAATGCCAACATCCGCAAGAGCCGCTACATCATCCGCAGTTAGGGTCAAAACTGCCTGCTCATTGACCCCTACACTAGTATCTCCAATATCGATTCCCGACTCAAAATCGGTTCCCAAGCTAGTGCTTTCGAAAAGGGCTCTTTGGACCATCTGATGCACTTCCGGGAAATTCGTCGCACAAGTCGCGACGTGGCTCCGAGCGAGGGCGTTGCTGATGGTTGGGACGAGAAGGCCGCCAACGGCGACAAGAATGACCAGAACCACAAGGAGCTCGATCAGGGTCAGACCCCTGCTTGACTTGGTCTGCAGGAGTGAGTGTTTTTTGTTTTTATTCATTTTTTAGGTTTTAGAACGCGATTCTCATTATTGAGACTTAGTCGCGAAAATGAAGAAAAACGCTACTGAGTCTAGTTTGCAACTTTATTTGGAAAAAAACTTTTTTGACGACTTTTTACAAAGCGAAGAACACTCTCACCCTGTATTCCTGCCTGATCGAATCCAACCAGAGTCTGGAAGGCCTACAGAATTGAACTCCTACTCCTTACCCGGAGGGTGGGGCTCCGTTCCCGCTGCGCTCTACTTCAATCAATACGCTTGCTGATCCGCATCATGGAGCGGGTAATCCACACAGCTCGCGGACGGGATGGAACCCGCCCCTCCCCCAAGACGCCTACACTTCTTCCAACAGGACGTTTGGGGGTCTCGGAAGACTCTCTTTCTCAAAATTCTGTCTCCTGGAGTCTATCTTCTGATCTCTCCTCAATCTCTCCCCATCCCCCACCTCCGGGAGTCTCCACTCGCAGGCGGCTGCCTCTAGGAACCGTCACAGTGGAGGCGAAGGGTAAGGTTTCTTCTGTACCATCGGGATGGATGAGGATTTGTTGGCCGGGCGAACCATTCAGGCCGCCATCGCTTCCCTTTGGTCCGAAGTCCCGTTGTTGCGTGAGGAGGGAAAGCTCTACCTCTTCTTCAAAAAGATACTCCCGAACGACTCCGCAACCGCCAGAATTCCTTCCCTGCCCTCCGGATCCGTTCCGTATCGAAAAATTCACTACCTTTACCGGGAACCGGTGTTCCAGAATCTCAGCATCGGTGATCGCGGTGTTGGTCATGTGCACTTGGACGGCGTCGGCTCCCGGTCCGCGTGCGGAGGCTCCCTCTCCTCCCGCCAGGGTTTCGTAATGGGAAAAGTTCCCGCTTCCGAAGATGACATTGTTCATGGTGGCCTGGCTATCGGCCTCAATCCCGAAAAGACGGATCAAGGCCTGCACTAACCGCTGACTGACTTCCACGTTTCCCGCAACAACGGGCGGCATCGCAGAAATGTCTTCACCGGAAAAGGTCGCAGAGAGTAGACATCCTTCTGGAACCGTGAGATCCACTGGAGCCAGAAGCCCCTCATTCAATGGAACCGGACGGTCAACGAGCAGACGGCAAACATACAGCACCGAGCTCAGCGATACAGCGAGCGGACACTGAAACGCTCCATTCCCCGCAGTCGTTCCATCGAAATCGATCTGCAGTCGGCCTTGGTCGTTGACCCGAAAACTACAGTGAATCTCCTCGCCTCCATCCAAATGGACAATTACCTCTTTTTCTTTAACCGGTAAGGCGGTGATTGTCTTTAGCATCCAACTGGAGGACTGCTCGAGAATGCGGGTTAGATACAACTGAATCTCCTCAATCCCAAAGCTCTGAATCATTCTTTCAACGAGGAACAATCCCTCGCGAACTGCTGCCACCTGGCTCGCCACATCGGCGAGGTTGGTTTCGAGAGCCCGTGAGCCAAGGATTCCGTCTCCTCCCTGCAACAGTTGCCGCAGCCGATCCCGATGGTCCTTGCTTTCTCGAAAGAGATGGAACGGAGGGATAACCACACCCTCCTCCCCTAGCGAGCGTGCATCCGCAGGCATCGAACCCGGCCGAATCCCCCCAATCTCGGCATGGTGGGCACGCACTGCCAGAAAAGCAACGAGGCCCCTCTCTTGGAAAAAAACCGGTGCCATTACAGTTACATCCGGCAGGTGCGAACCGCCGAAACCGGGATGGTTCGTAATCGCAATATCCCCCGGCTTCCAGTTGAGCACTTGAGACACGGATCGAACGCAAACTCCCATCGCACCCAGATGGACCGGGATGTGCGGTGCGTTGACGACCAATCGCCCTTCGGCATCCAGCAAAGCACAGGAAAAATCCAAGCGCTCCCGAATGTTCACGCTCAGCGCAGTCCGCCTCAGGACCTCTCCCATCGACTCGACGACTCCGCCGAAGCGGTTGCGGAACAATTCATGGCGAATCTCCGTCGATCCAAATCCTACCGGCTCCACGTGGGAGTCTTCAACCTGATCGAGAAGAATGGAACCTTTCTCCCCAACCATAAACTGCCAGCCTTTCTCAACCACCAGTGTCCCGAACTTCTGAGAGATAACACAGGGCCCTTGACCAAAACAACCCGACGCAAGATCATCCTCCGAGAGAAAGTCGCCCGCCTGTGTCTCTACCAGCTGTTCACGGGAGAACTCTTCCTTGGATTGCTCGACTTCTTCGCCCACGGCCCGAACCCTGATCGTAGCTACCTCAATCATAAGGTCCTCCTGCTGAAAACCGAAGATCCGCTCAAACTCACGCTGAAACGCAGCCTGCAAATCGACGCCCTTGGTCCACTCGCAACGAAGCGTCGCGTCCTGCCCAAGCCTCCGAAGAAACACCTCACGCTGCCAGACAATCGTCTCGACTGATCCCCCCTCCCACTCATCCAAGATCAGCTTCTCAATTTCCGCAAAACGGGCAGAAGCCTGATTCTCAAAATCCTTCACCAGCAATAGAACCGGTCGCCGTTCAATCCTTTCCGGACGAGCATCCGCCAGACCCTCGGCACTAAGAATTCCGGCACTACCCGGCTGCAGGATTTGTTTCATCCCAAGCATTTCAGCAAGGCTGCAGGCATGCAAACCGCCACCTCCGCCGAAAGATATTAGCGAAAACGAGCTAGGATCGAGGCCATCACGGATAGAGATCTTTCGCAGTGCACCTGCCATGGTTTCGTCCGCAATTCGAAGAAAACCTCGAAGAATATCTTCCTTTTCCTTTGTTGAAGCTTGTTTTTTGTTCGCCTGATTTAGGAGATGGACAAAGGCAATCGATGCCGCCTCAGAATGCAGCGGTATTCCAAATCGGGACGGATCCAGACGACCAAGGAGCAGGTGCACATCGGTCAAGGTGAGCGGCCCTCCCTGGCCATAGCAGGCTGGACCTGGATCAGCCCCTGCGCTTTCTGGCCCCACCGTAAAACCATGACCGTCAAACGCACAGATCGACCCACCTCCTGCGGCGACCGTTTCGATGCGTAACGCCTCTGAGTAAACCTTCGCTTGCCCCACAGACAGCTCACTCTGATAGACCAAGTTCCCGTCGTAGCGAGAGACGTCCGTACTGGTGCCTCCCATATCAAAGGCCAGAAACGAAGACACTCCCACCCTGTTTGCTGCCCCCACGGCACCAATCACTCCGCCGGCTGGACCACTCAACAGGGAATCGACCGCACGGTATCGATCACGGGAAAGGACCCCACCCCCACTCGTCATTACCTTGAGCTCGTTCACCCCTTCCACCTCCGCTATCGAATCCAGATAGCTGTCGAGAATCGGACCCAAATATCCCTCTACCACCGCAGTCTCCGTGCGTCGCAGGTAACCAGGTAATTGACTCAAAGAAGATGCAGTGACAACTTTCGCCCAGGGCAAATGGCGAAACTTCGATACCCATTCTTCCTCGATTTCAGACCCAAAGTATCCATTGCACAATGACAAAACGAGAACACGGTCTTCTCCAGCATACTTCTCCAGTTCTTCGAGAATTCCCTCTCCCGTTCCAAAAGCCTCCGAAGAGCCCTCTCGGTTTAGCCTCACCGGCAATCCCACCGTTTCGGCGAACAATCTTCTCCTTGATGGAATCGGGCGTTGAAACAAGTCTGGACGGGTTTGGTCTCCAATGCGGAGAAGGTCGGTAAAGCCCTCACTGGTCAGTAGAATAACCTTGGCCCCTTTTCCTTCGAGGAGGGCATTGGTTCCGCGAGTAGTCGCGATCCTCATTCGGATCGGCGGTAACGGTTGCGCAAGAGGCGTCTGAGTCACCAGATGCGCGCCGAGAAGCGGAGCCGGGAGTCCCGTGTCGATTTCCACGGTATCGGAATCAGGGTTGAGGCTTCCGTCGACTGTCAGCCTGTCCTCGACGAACTCTCGAACGATTCCGCCGCCGACCAACAGACTATTTCCAAGAAATCCATCTGGAAGACCCAACGAATCCACCCGCAACCGACCCTCACCCAGTCTCTGAACAACCCGCAAACGAAGCGTTCCAGAAGAAAGAACCTTCGCCTCCTTTCTCTCTCCCTCCGGACTGGTGGCAACAACATCAGTGAAGGTTCCGCCGGTATCGGCGGATATGTTCCAGTGGTTCTGTCTTTTGTCGTCAGTCACAGATGAAGAACCTTCGGCCATGCGAAGGATGAGGCCTCATTTCGATCTCAAATTTCAAATCTGCAATCTCAAATGATTCGGAGCTTGCGCCGAGTGTGCTTTCTTCGGGACCCGAGCCGGTTGAAACTCCAAAAGCATTTGGACTGATCTTGACCTGAACAACCTCACGTCAAAACTCCTCCCCATGCCAAAACCCAGCGTCCTTTTGACACAAGATCCCACCACCTACACCCAACTCTGCTAACTCAGATGGCGAAAACTGCACTACTTTTTTATGGTGGATGGGATGGTCACCAACCAAAAGCACTCGCGCAAAAGTTTAGAGAAGATCTCTCCCAAGCGAACGTTGAAGTGACACTGGTGGACTCGCTGGATTGTCTTGATGATTTGGACTTGCTGCAACAGTTCGACCTCATCATTCCCGGATGGACCATGGGAACACTTTCCGGGGATCGGGAGAAGAACCTATCTTCAGCCGTTCGCGCAGGCGTCGGACTCTCCGGTATCCACGGTACGATGGGAGATTCGTTCCGGGGTGCGATTGACTACGAATGGATGGTGGGTGGGCACTTCGTCGGCCATCCTCACGTGGGTCCCTACACCGTTCAGATCGAAGACCCGGAAGATCCTTTGACTCAGGGACTCCCTCAAGAGTTTTCCTATGATTCGGAACAGTATTACCTTCTGACCGATCCCGGGATTAAGGTCCTCCTCTCAACAACCTACAAATACGAGGGAAAGGAAATCAAGATGCCTGTTGCCTGGACAAAGAACTGGGGAGAAGGGCGCGTTTTCTATTCATCGCTAGGCCATTCAGTAGAGGAATTTGATGAAAACCCGGCCGTCTGGAAGATGGTCCTGAAAGGTTGTCTCTGGGCCGCGAGAAAGTAGCGAAAAGAGATAAGTAGATGACAAAACCCCATCCCAAGATCCGTGCCGGCCTAATCGGTTGTGGTGATATTGCACGTAATGCCTATCTCCCTTTTTTAAAGGACTACCGTGACCAAGTCGAAGTCACGACCTGCACCGATGTACGCCAACCGTTCGCAGAGGATTTAGCATCCGGTTTTGGGATTTCTACTGTCGCTCCAACGATTGAGGCCCTTCTGGAGGATCAGAGTATCGACCTGATCCTGAACCTTACCCATCCCGCAGCCCACGCCTCAATCAATTACAAAGCTCTCGAAGCCGGAAAGCACGCCTACTGTGAAAAACCGTTTGCCCTTACCCGTGAGGAAGGAAAAGCAGTTCTCGAGAAGGCGAAGGAAAAAGGTCTCAAAGTCGGTTGCGCCCCGGATACGGTTCTGGGCACCGGAACCCAATCGGCAAGACACCTAATCGAACAGGGAGAGATCGGAAAGGCATTGTTTGCCCGCTGCAACCTTCTTAGCGCAGGACATGAGCACTGGCACTCCAATCCCGATTTTTACTACCAAGAAGGGGGCGGTCCCCTTCTTGATATGGGTCCCTATTACCTGAGCACTCTCATCCAGTGTCTTGGGCCCATCCGATCCGTTCAAGGCCGTGCCATGAATGGATTCACAGAGCGGACGATCACAAGCGAACCCCTCAACGGTAAGACGATCCAGGTCAACACCCCAACCTACTATTCAGGAAGCCTCGAAACGGTCGGCGGCGTGTTAGTCGATTTGGAGTTTAGCTTTGACCACAAGTTCCGACCGGGTGATCCATCCTGTGTCGAGTTTCACGGGACGGAAGGCTCCCTAATAAGCCCTGATCCCAACGGTTTCGAAGGCGAAATCCTGATCAACCGCGAATATCCTCCAAAACCCTACACTGCTGCCCAGCAAAGCCATTCGTACTCCGGCGGCCGAGGCCTGGGCTTGCTCGATATGGTCCAAGCGATCACCGAGGACCGAGGACCCCGCGCTAGCGGAGCAATCGCCTACCATGTCTTGGACTGTATCCTTGCTTTCCATGATTCGGAAGAGAGCGGGACTCGGATTACCATTGATTCAAGCTGCGAACAGCCGATGCCGATGGCTGTAAATGGTCTCTAACGGCAAGTGGGAAGATCGTGAGCTCAGAGGATCCGCAACCAAAAGCTGGCTGCTGTACCCCGCCCACTGAGGCCGACAAAGCTAGCGTGACTTCAGGGAAAGACTCCTCCTTCAATCAAGCCCTCCGCACTCGCCCCGTCACCCGAGCGATCGCCGAGGATAACGAAGGTATGATTCGTATAAAAGGTGGTTCGTTTAAGATGGGAAGTGAAGACGAGGATGGGTGGCCGGCAGATGGGGAAGGCCCCATTCGCGAGGTAACGCTTTCGCCGTTTTTTGTCGACGCAACGACAGTCACCAACACTCAGTTTGCGGAGTTTATTCAGGCAACTAACTACCAAACGGAGGCCGAGAGATTCGGCTGGTCCTACGTGTTTTTGGTTCTCCTGCCGAAGTCCAAACAGCGCAAACTACGGGATTCACAAACTGTTCAAGGACTCAAATGGTGGTACGCTGTTGAAGACGCTTATTGGAGAAAACCCGAAGGGCCCGGATCCAATATTTTGAAGCGAATGGATCATCCCGTCGTCCATGTCTCCTGGCACGATACCCAAGCTTACTGTGAATGGGCTAACAAACGGCTCCTCACCGAGGCGGAGTGGGAATTTGCCGCCCGCGGTGGAGTCGAGCAGTCGAGGTATCCCTGGGGCAATGAGTTGACCCCAAAAGGAAAACACCACTGCAACATTTGGCAGGGCACCTTCCCGACCAAGAATACTGCTTTGGACGGCTACGTCGGGACTGCACCCGCACGCTCCTTCCGACCCAACGGGTTCGGTCTCTATAACGTCTGTGGCAACGTCTGGGAATGGTGCCGCGATTGGTTCAGTCCTTCCTGGCATTTGCAGAACACGCGCACGAATCCCGAAGGTCCTGAAACCGGAGACCAACGTTCAATGCGTGGCGGCTCGTTCCTCTGTCACGACTCCTACTGTAACCGATACCGTCTTGGAGCGAGAACAGGAAACACGCCTGACAGCTCAACCTCAAATTGCGGATTCCGATGCGCCCGAGATGTAAGCTAGAGCCAGACGAGCCCGATCACTGCTCACATAGAGTTCTAAATAGCAAAGGACGGGATTGAGATTGCCTTACGGACAAGAAGCTGTCGCACTTCTCGGATAGAGACGGCTTCGTCTCGCTCAATCGCCAAGTAATCCAAATAGGAACGTTATATGAATAAGCCCAAGAAAGGTTTCACACTTGTTGAGATCATGATCGTGGTCGTCATCATCGCCCTACTCGCTACAATGGCTATCCCAGCCTTCCAAAAGATTCAGGAAAACTCGGAGCGGAACACCATCATGAACAACTTGGAAATGATTGCCTCCAATGGTCAGCGATACCTGCTTGAGAATGGTGTCACCAGCGTTGATTACTCAGCTCTTGTGGGCACTTACTTCCCGGAGATCCAACCAGTTGCAGGTGAAGACTACACTAATCTCACTGTTTCGGTAGATGGAACCCTTACGGTTTCGACCGACTCTGGAGAGATCTCCTACACCTACTAGTTGATCCCCCCTTATTTTCAGCCGCTCTTCCTTTGGGAGAGCGGCTTTTTTTTGGCCGATTTACGGTATCTTCTCATAGATACCGTACGGCACAGTTATGCCTGCGCTATCCTACAATAGTTCACCAAAGGGCACTCAATACGAATATCCTCGATAAGAATATCTGAGCAGACAATCCTCGGGCTTGATACTACGTTCTCATGAGTGGCGCCATCGTTCCCTTAGAAACCCGCACTTTCGCTCGAGAAGGACGCCCCTCTACTCAAATCAACGGGTATTTTTACGGAGATCCGAAAGGAGAGCCACTCGTCTACTGCCATGGATGGCCGGGCTCTGGGAAGCAAGCCGCACTCGCAGATGCAGCCGCTAAAAAATTCGGTTATCATATTCTTTCTCTGGATCGGCCGGGAATCGGATTATCTACCTTCGAAAAAAATCGCACCATCACAGACTGGCCTCCGTTGATCAGTGATGTTCTCGATTCTCTTGGTTGGAACGAATTTCACTTGCTCGCTGTTTCCGGTGGATGCCCCTATGCACTGGCGACAGCTGCTGCACATCCAGAGCGGATAAGGAGTGTCACCATCTGCTGTGGTGCTGCCCTACCTGAATTCGTGCTCGATCCAGAGACGGCCTACCCAATCTACAAAGGCCTCGAATTAATTTACCGAAAGACGCCGTGGATTCTTAGGTTTGGTCTTCATCTAGCCAGATTTTATTTTGCAATCATTCCACCGAATTTTCTCTTTCTCCCGCTCTATCCGTTTATCGCGAAGTCAGATCGGCACTCCCTCAAATCAAAGTCGAATCGCATCCCAATGGCGCAAAGCGTAAAAATGGCGTTTCGACAACATCCTCGGGGAGTTCTGCACGATGCTACCCGTTACGTTGAGCCTTGGGGTTTTTCACTGACATCGATCGAGACAAAGGTTTGTTTTTGGCACGGCACCGATGATCACAATATCCCTATCCGTGCAGCCCAAAAAACAGCCTCACAAATTCCAGAATCCTGCTTCAAGGAACTCTCAGGCGAAGGGCATTACAGTCTTCCCCTGAACCATCTGGAGCAGATCGTCGAAGGAATCCGAGAGTCCTCATAGAAAGGAACCGCGACAGCGGTTTTTACGTAAAAGGTGGGGCGCAGGCTCAGTTCGGCAGGCTCACCACGAGGCCGGCAAGCCGGGCATTTCGTAAATAGAACCCCGTTTCAATGTAAACCACCGCGGCTTGTCCCGCGTACGCGGGACTGCGCATTACCTTTCGCCTTGGTTACCTTTCCAACACTTCCGACACCGCCCGGACCAACGGCAAATCGTCTCCATCCTTATCGAGCGACCAAATCATAACTCCCCTTAATTGATCTATCCGGACCAATTCAGCCTTTTCCTGAGCAGAGCGGATCGACTCGAAACTGATCACCGTTTTCGAAGTCGGGCAGACCCAGTAAGAGGCCCTTGCTTGCTCGTCCCATCGAAGGGACCATTCGCCGTCATTCATCGGTGGATACAAAACTGCAGAATGGAGGAAGCGGAAGTCGTTCCAAGAACCTTTCCGAGTGCTCTCATTCATTCGGGTAAAAGGGACCCCAATCCACTGATTACCATTGGGCCTGACGTCCTCAAAACGAACTCCGGCCAAACCAAGACCAAGTACTACTTTCTCTTTCGGCACGCCCAATTCTTGCAACGCTGCAATCGCACCATTTACCCCAATCTGTCTGTAATCAGGTTCACCGGGTGCGTTCAAAGGGGCTACATGGGCCGTACGCGGTGACCATGGGCCAGCAAAGTCGTAGGCCATCACATGGAACCAGTCCACATACCCAGACAGCTCCTCGAGGTCGTAGCGTCTGGATAAAGAGTCGTAGGTCGCCGAAACTGCGATGGTCAGGAGAACGGGTTGCCCTCGCTCAGCTCCCAAAGTCTCCAGATCTTTCCGTAGGATTGCTGCGAGCCGCACGAAATTCTCTACATCCTCGGGTCGAACCACTGTTTCCTCCGGACCTCCTTCAACTGGATATTCCCAATCGATATCCACTCCATCCAGTCCATGCCTATCGATAAACCGCGTCACCACGCTCGAAAACTCCCGTCGGTTCTGATCGGTTGACGCGATCTCAGTAAAGGCCTCTGAGAGACCCCATCCACCCAAGGAAACCATTCGCTTTGCCGAAGAGCCCTCACCTGCTAATTCCAGAAACTGTGCAAACGTGCTCGTCGCCGCGCCTTCTGGAAGACCGTTTCCCTCAAAGTCCAGAAGCAATTCCACCCTCCCTGTCTCCCGGTTCAAAGACGGCTTCACAAAAGCGTAGAGCAGATGAGTAATCCCCGCATCCGCAGGTTTAACGTTTGAAATGGAAGAAATACCCCACGAAGGCAGGTAGGCAGCCAATACCTTCTTCCTCTCTACTGCCGAGGCCGAAACGAGCAACCCAATTGAACCAAGAAGGATGCTCAGAGCCCGAAACATCCAGTGTCTACATCGAGTGAAGTGCGCGACCGTCTACGGCAAGGGCGGCTTCCTTGAAAGCCTCTGAAAGAGTCGGGTGTGCGTGAACCGTTCGAGCGATATCTTCTGCGCTTCCCCCATACTCCATGTGGGTGACAGCGGCTGCAATCAACTCAGAGGCATTTCGTGCCACCATCTGCACACCGACTACACGATCAGTCTTTGCATCCGCATGCACGATCACGACGCCATCTGTTGCATCGGTAGCAAGTGCTCTTCCGTTCGCCGCCAAAGGAAACTTGCCGGTCTTAATCGCGATCCCCTTCTCTGCCGCTTCCTCGGCGGTCAATCCCACCGAAGCGATCTCGGGATCCGTGTAGATCACATTGGGAATCACACCGTAATTCACATGACCAGAATGGCCCGCTAGGTTCTCCGCAAGGGCGACTCCCTCTTCTTCGGCCTTGTGCGCCAACATGGGTCCTTTGATCACGTCGCCTATCGCATAAATTCCGTCAATTCCGGTCGCAAAGTGGTCGTCTACTTTCACCCGTCCGCGCTCGTCCATTTCGATACCCACCGCCTCCAGATTCAAGCCATCTGTCATTGCGGCGCGTCCGACCGAAACGAGGATCTTATCGGCCAGAAACTCCACTTTACCTTTTGGCCCTTCGGCCTCCAAAACCACTTTGCCGTCATCAGACTCATGGAAGCCTGTGACCTTGGTGGATTTATGGAACTTCAGACCCTGTTTCTTGAAAATTCGCTCCGCTAACTTACTGACCTCCTCGTCAAAGGTGGGTGCGATTTTGGGGAGAAACTCGACCACTTCGACTTCCGCTCCCATCCGCTGCCAGACCGAACCCATTTCCAAACCGATCGCACCGCCCCCAACGACAATCAATCTTTCCGGAACTTCCGTAAGCGCAATGGCCTCGTCACTGCTAATAATCCGTTCGCCATCAAAAGGCAGAAACGGGAGCTCAACCGTTTTTGAACCTGTTGCAATGACCACATTGGCGCCCTCGATTACGGCCTCTGTTTCTCCAGAAACCGCAATCTTATTCGGCGAAACAAAAGATCCCGTCCCTTGAAAAATTTCAATCTTCCGGGCGCGGACCAGTTGTTTCACCCCACCAACCAGTTTTCCGACGACGGAGTCCTTGTTCTTCATCAACGCAGCGAGATCCAATTCAATCGATCCCCCAATTCCATGCTTACTTCCATGGTCACGGGCAGCGGTGAGTACCTCGGTAGAATGAAGGAGAGCCTTGCTAGGGATACAACCGACATTCAGGCAGGTGCCGCCCAGCTCCGGACGCTTGTCGACCAGGGCCACCTTCATCCCCAGTTGAGCAGCGCGAAGAGCACAAACATAGCCCCCGGGTCCAGCCCCTAGAACGATCAGGTCAAACGACGATTCAGCCATGCCCTACCGCAAGTGGAAAGCGCCTCTGGGTCAATCCTGCGAGTGAAGGAAAGTCTCACAAGGTAGCGCGAAGCGTGTCGCAAGCCGCGTTGTCTGGACTAGAAACGGAGATTTATACCACTGGAACACCCGTTCAAAGACACCTGTCGAACTTAGCGACTCAAAGTAGCACACAACATCCCGCAAGCCGGGCGTTCCATGAACCTGAACCCGCTACATCCATCACCACCTCCCCGAAACAGAGTTTCGAGGCTACGTGGCCTCGCTTCTCAGAAGCGGGAGGAGGCGAACAAACTCAAATAAGCACGCCTTTTACTCTACGTCCTCTACCACTTGCAGCTGGATAAACGGCTTTGCGTCAGGATCGGAAATCGGTGTCGACTGGACGTAGTGGTGGGTAAAGGTCCCATCTCCATTGTTAGTTGGACCGACGTAGTCGAAACTGATTGCCGCAAAAGCGTCGGTTATCCCGAGGTCATCGCTCCCGATCAGACTGATGACGACGCTTTCGGCTTCCCCGTCACGAGGACTAGTGAATCGAATTCCGAGATAATCGGTCCCTGGGAAGGTGTAGGAGTCAGGCCCATCCAGATCGTATAACCCCGCTTCGAAGGCGAACCGAGTGGGCTCGTTCGGATTGCTGTTCAAAAGGTACTCCAGAAGAACCACCAGACCATCATTATCCCCGGAATCATCGTTAAAGTCCGCTGAGGTCAGGCCATACAAATTCAGAAACGCCTGTAGCGGATCGCTTAAATCAGGTAGCAAACGCACCACGATATTATCGATAAACCAAATCCTCGATCCGCTGACTGTACCATCAGAAGTGTAGAGGAACGACAAATAGACACTCGACTCGCCTTCCAAAATCTCTGGGAGTTCGACCTGAGCCGAGAAGCTCGTGAAAGTATCCGCAGGGTTGCTCAAGTCTTCCTCAAACGTGAAAGGAATCAGGGTCCAGGTATCCCCACCTGCGGTAGGAGCCCCAGTTCCTGAGTAGTCCGTTGAGTAGAACAGACCCAATGTCGGCCCCGTTTGAGACTCCCCGTAGTCAAATTCAATGACCACATTGGAAGCGGAGGTGAAATCAAACTCTGGAGAGACGAGGTAGTGCGCTTGGTTGACAAGAACATCAAAACCGTCCGCGACCATCTCTCCTTCCTCGACCCGCCACTCACCGCCTAAGTCAGCCCCTAAGAGACTCTGATTTACCCAACCCGGAGTCCCCTCAAAGTCCTCACTGTTGATCAACCCATCGAAGGCATCGGTTGCCACTGAAACAAATACCCCGGCCGAATAGTCAGTCCCGCTGTTGGAGTAGAGAGCATAGAAGTAGTTCGTTGATGCGGTAAGACCCGTATGTTGCACCGGCGATGTAGTCCCGACCGACAAAACTGTTCCGCCCGCGAAGGAGTCACCCACGGTAGGAGTCGCACCGGTCGGTGCAGTGAATGACTGAGTGGTGCTAAAGATCAGCACTACATCGTTCCCATCGGAAGGTGTGAAAGAAATATTGATAGCACTGGCTCCTTGTGCCTGCGCTACCGCGTTGGTTGGTGGAGTAAGGATCGTTTCCGGATGAACCCCCGGAGTCGCATTAGCTACATTAGCACCTAAAATCGCCCACTCAGACGCTTCAAAGGTCGTCCTTCCCGTGGTCACCGTATTCAACCGAACCGCTCTGGAGTCTTCAAATTCCCACGATTCACCCGAACCGTCCGTCCCGGGCTGCCCATAAACGTCAACTAAAATCCCTGTCACTGCGTCGCCACCGAAACGAAGTTCGTAGTTGTCATCACCGTTGGCATTGATGTTCCCGGTTGCGTTCGGCGGAGTTCCATAAGCACCCTCGAACGAACCCTGACCAATGACATAAGTCCCATTCGCGGGAATTGTTCCAGTTAATGCGATCGTAGCCCCGGGTGTCGCGTTGGCATTGAAGTAGAGCAACAGATTCCAATTCCCTACGGTTAAATCGATAGGGCTACTTGTCGGGTTGTAGATTTCAACGAAGCGTGCGCTTGGATCGTCACCTGGATCTGCCACCTCTGAGATGAAGAGATTGGGAATCGGCGTATCATTGTCTTGGATAGTAACAGTGGCCTGAGAAGCGCTACCGATGACCGCTGATCCTGTTGTCTGCAGATTCACAAGTGCAAAAACAGCCGTTTCCGTCGGCTCTTCGTCACCATCATCCGTAATGGTTACCGTAACGGTTTGGGTGGCTCCTGACGCGGCACTACTAGGAAAAACGACCGTCTGCGTCGTGTAGGAATCAATGTCTGCGAGAATTCCAGTGCTGGATCCAGAGACAAAGGCAACGTCGACCGAGACTTCGGTTCCATCTGGATCCAGTAATTGCAAAGTAAGGTCAACCGTTCCAACGTCTTCACCTTCGACGAAGGAAGTAGAGGTAAACGAAACCGTTGGTGGTGGATTACCAAGTGCGCTGCTTCCCAGAAATTCATCATCTCCGGGACTGGCAGAATTCACAGTAGCCAAAGTGACCTCTCCCCAAACAGAGGGAAAGCTAGTTACGTTGGATCCAGCGACTAAATCATAACCTGGACTCGTCGTAAGCCGGACAAAGCTCTTATCTTGACCTTCACCGTCACCCTCGTTCGCTTCGTCTGTAAAGCTTATCGCATCGATAATCGTCCCGGGGGCTTGAGAAGCTCCAGCGAACAAGACAACGGAATCATCTCCATTGAAAAACGTAGCTTCGACATCTCCGCCACTACTCCCGGGAATCGCAGCGTCACTTGGAGAGATTGGGCTACTCGCTGCTCCATTAGCAACCACAATAGTCGATCCGGCTGCTAGGGTGATTCCGTCAAGCGGAGTTACGCGGGTGGTGACTGAAGCACCGGTCTTCCAATCCTCTGTCGAGGCATTGGACCATGCAGTCAAAATCAGGCCATCCAAAGCAATTGGTAACGCAGAGACGTTGGTCAGTTCAAGATACTTATTGTTGCCCGTCCCTTCGTAATATTGTGTTATCAAAAGGTCTCCAGTCGGGAGATTGCCGGTCTCCGCACTTGTAGTGGGTGGCGATCCATCCGTCTTGTAATCGGTATCAACACCCAGGTTACTGTATGGGAGAATACGGAAGAAGTATTCCGTAGACTCATCGAGTTCTTCAAAGAATAAAGACTGGACCCCCTGAAGAACGACAGCCTGACCCGCTCCGTCACTCAAATCGAGGTCCTCAACAGGCGAGGTGCCGTCAGTTACTGGTGAGAAGGAATTGGTCTCAGAGATTTGGATCACGTATCCCGCAGCGTCTGCAGAATCGACCCAAACCAATTGAATCGAATTAAACTGGACCGCTGAATCAAAAGAGGTCGGGTGAGCTGATGGCTCAGGATTAACTCCGGTCGTAGTGGCTGTGATCTCCAACAAGGGTGCTCCAGAAACCCCCGCCCCAGCAAATGTCGCGATTGTTGAATCCGAATTCAGTGAACCTATGAGAAGATTGAATGGCTCACCTGCATTAATCGCCGCAATTAGTTCTGCCTCGAAAACACTTAGATCGAGAGAGATGTCAACAGTCGTCCCACCACCGTTATTCCCGCTAAACGCGTAATTTCCAGTCCCAACAACTACTGGCGCGTCGGTAAAATCTGAGGCGTTGATTCCATAGGTAGAATTCGAGTCGAAAAGCAAACTGCTGTAACCACCAAGGTCTGTCGACGAGTCCGTCGTAAACAAAATCGAGAACGGGCCTGTAGCCGAAAAGAACTGATCCGAGACAGTAAGCGTCAATACTGCAGAAGAAATATCGGCCACTTCCAAATCGCCAAAATTAGTTTGAGATAATAAAAACCCAGCCAGGCTGTACTCATCGAAATTCGAATTATTGTTTTGCGCAAAGAACAGGGATGTTCCGTTGATACCATCGTCTTCGATCGTGGCAGACACGACGGCCTCCGAAGTTATTTGAGCGCTACAAACACTGGCAAAGAGAGAGGTCGTAATTAGGAAGGTCAGGTATTTTTTCACGTGTCGTTCATTCGTTTCAGTTAAATCATGCTCCACGGTCACTGTCAGGAGCAACATCACCCATGTACTCTGTCAACCGTTGGGTTCGGATTCGCATGCTGTTGGGTGAAGCGGGTGGTCGAAGAATCATCAGGGTTCGGCGATCTGGAAAGAAGCGGATCCGATTTACAAGGACCCGATGGATCTGATCACCGTCTCGAATCACGAGGGCTATGGGAGCCGGACTGTCAAAAAAGCTTGATACATCGGTAGGCTTCGAAGCTCCTGGCTCCAAAATCACCCTTTCTCCTCCAAGAACTCCATAAAAAGTAGCGCCTGTTGAGTTGAAAAACACAACTGAGTCTTCTGGAAATGTGTAATTCGAATCGACCATGAACTGTATTCGGTATGGCCCCATCCGGGACGCATCGGGGGTCAGACTAAAAAACAGGATCAAGTCGTCGCGTGTGGGTTTTAGCGAAATCTCACCGACCGATCGAAAAAACTCTTCCCCCTCCGGGTCGACCAGCCGGCGAAAAACACGAAATGGAGCAGGTCCGGAGTACGAATATCCAAGTGTCCTTTCGTGAGGATTAAACACCAACTCTTCTACTCCATCCGTTGGGTCACCATTTGGCGCGTAAAGGACACCTTTCCATTCGGCAGATTCGAGAGGGAAAACAGAGAAATCAAAATTCAATGACAGTGGGTCTTCAGCATCCGTCTGCAGACCAGCCTCCTGAGCTTTCGCCGAACCAACAGCAGCTACGAAGCACAGCAAAAGTGCAGCAAGAAATCTTCTAGCCTTCATCGATCCAATCGAATTTCAAAAGACGAAAACTCCGGGAGTCCAAGAGACTATTTGTCGGATCCGCAACATCGCTGCCATCGAGCTTGTCCGGAACCCTCTGCAAGATCGCTTCACACAAAGAAAACGAGACAACGTCACCTGATCGCGGATCAATCGATTGCCCATAGGCCCTTACGCGAAAAGTATCTGATCGCACGGTCGCAAATGGCGCCACCCTCGAAATAACGTCCGACTGGTCAAGGTATACGTTCGACTTCTCCATCATGAGAATCGGATCATTCACAACGTCCGCCGTTGAACCCGACCGACTCCCAACATCAGCGATCGCGTCTGAAATGATGCCGGAATTCACGAAATCAGCGACGCTAAAGAACGGCTCTGCCCTATCCTCAATTGACTCAACGATAGAAGCGGCAAGGTCATCGATTTGATCATCCGCCAACACCCTGATTCCTTGCTGGAAGAGCCGCTCAGGTTTTTGGATCTCATCTTCGGTAAGGTAAAAATCACCCAGTTCTGCCTGATAAGACGGCAATCGGAAAAAAACTCCGTCACGGTAAACATCCTGACGCCCTCTCCGGTTCTCGTCCAAGCCTTGGGGGGTCTCCGCCGGAGCCGCTAATACCGCCCTCCAAGCCTCAAAAGAGGTTGAATTGATATTGAATGCTCCATCGACCATCTCATTTACTGCGTCGTCTTCGTCGGGAGTCACAGAAACGTTAGAGTCGATCGACCGGAGCCATGGGTTTGCGATGACCGCTCCACCAGAAGAGTCCACCAACTTCGGAGATAGAAAGTACCGATCGAAAGCTTCGTTGAGAACGCCACCCCACGAGTTTCCTATGGAGCGTGGAGCCCGGCGGTATATGGGCAACGATGCCAGCTGCCCAATGGAAACAGCATCACCATCAGGAACGTCGTACAGAACCATATTGCGATAGCCAAACTCATGAGACCTCTCGAATGAGTTACCGAGAGTAGCTAGTGTCCCGTCGGTTATTTGATCCAACAGGCTGAAGAGGTTACTGTCGTCCGTGACGATGAAGGAGGGATCAGGGCTAAGAGGCGCAATGAGATCGCTTTTTGTCCGTGTAGATCCTTCGAGATCTTTGTAGGTTTCGATGCCCCGGAAGTCAGGATCCCGCAGATCCACTGCGGACTGAAGATCTCTCATTGAGAGAACGTCTGATTCGTCGCTGTAGATTCGAAAGTGATAGGCAAAAATGTAGTCGGACTGCTCGTAACTTCCACTCGTATCTCGGGAAAAGGGGTTTGTACCAGTCCTAAACTTCTTGACGACTTCAAAGTCATCGAACGGGATATTTTCGAATACAGCCACCTCGCCATTCCCAGTTCCGAAAGGATCGACAGTCACCGTAACACCCCCATCCGGATGCGTTGCCGTTATCCGGATATCCGCATCATCGTTCGGGCGGGACTCCTGTGATTCAGACCACCGAACGTCGTCAAAATCTTTTGCAATCCCGCGTGCCTGCGTTTCAGGATTCGGTTCCATCACCCGGTACACCTCACCAGGCAACAATTCAGGCTGCCCTAAGGACGTCGGGGTCGGGGAAATTTCCATCCAAGACGTCAACGGACCTCTTTCGTTTGTGTTAAATGTTAGTAGGTCGTCAAAATTGTCGTTTAAGTCTGGAACCTGCCATCCTGGATCAACATTCAGGTTCTCCGCAACAATATCGACTTCGGGCAATCCGGTGAACTTAAGGATCACGCCACGGGTCAGATTCCCCGAGTCTGGAGCAAAACGTAAAGGAAATGAATAAGGGTTCCAGAACTCCCCTTCAACGTGGTACCGAACCCTTATTTTTGCATCACTCCACGTGTGAAACAAACCTATATATAGCACTGCTTCACTGAGGATAGGCCTCGGGCTGAAAAACGGCTTACCCGCGTAAGACCTGCGATCCGGGATTCCAGAACCCACACTCAGAAACCCGTTCTTCGGCCCAAGAAAAGACGTTAAGTCGCCATTGGCCAAAAAGTTATCCCGGTATGCTGTATCGTAGAGATTTTTTTTTAATCCGCCGTCCAGCGTATTCTCCAGAATGCCAAATGAAACCCCAGACACATCTCTCCGGACGTTACTCAATGAGCCGTTATCCGCAAACTCATTTCCGCTACTATCGGATATGAAGGAGAGCTCCTCATCCACGTCGATGAGTCGATTCAGCCTACGAGCCAGATCGTCGTCATCGGCATCCACATCGACTCCGTCGAACAGCGAGGTTAAGCTCACGCCAAAGGGAGCTGCAAACTCTATCCTGCTTCGAACGTCCTCGAACTCAGAATTGTCCGTCCCGTAGACAGACGTTCCCCTGCGCCCACCGGAAAGCGATGCACCTGATGCTTCTCCACCAGCCCACCAGGCCCAGCGGCCCAAAATGCTTCCACCACTTCGAATCTCTTCCAACGGAGCCTGCGTGCCCAAACTACCGGGATCGGTCGGTGGAAGAATTTCGACAGACCCGTTGGAGAAAGCACCTTGAGGTTGTGGCGAAGTGCCGGAAACCAACCACTCTGGGTCCGCACCGGGGCTACTCGCATCCCAAACTCCCGTCCAGAGGCCGCGATCAGCAGCGAAGTTCCCAGCCCCAAGGATTTCTGCTCTAGCTGTAGCACGACGATCTTCTCCTGCAACCTCCTGAAGGCCACCAATTGCTGCCGCCAAGCTAAGTTTCGCGTTCTCTCGGGACAAGACTAGCCACTTCTCGTCGCTGTTTGAGGCGATCGCTACTCTCAACTGGCTCGCCAGTAAAACGACAGCCAGCACAATTACAGCCATCAGACTTAGACTGATGATCAGAGCAAACCCCGACGAGTCTTCATCTTTCTGGAGAAGACCCTCCCCGTAAGTCTTCCGGTTTTTCTTGAACACGCTCACCCTTTTTATCCACCAAAAACGAACTGCGTGCAAGTAGCCAATAAACTTTCCATGTCACTTCGTGACAAAGCTGTTACGATGCCAGATTGGGGGAAAAACGAGGGTGATTTGCTCCTCCGCCTCACCGAGCAGAATTTTGCAGCAAAGCAGCGAGAGAAGGCCTTCGCAGTGAATCTGAGACCTGCTGTCCCGGTAACAAGATGTGGCTTCAGTCGATACCTGATCGCCATTGCCGGTTTCGGGATCTCCCTTGGTCTAAGGGACTCGTTTACAACCTCTTAGACGATACTCATTTGGCACTTCGAGCTTCGTTTATCGATCCCGAGCCAGCGACTCCATCGATGGAGAATTCGCAAACCACTTCATCACTGGAAGCCTCTCGTCACTTTTCCCTGTAAGCCCAGAAATAGAGACGGGTTACGCTTCACGACTCCCCAATAAAGTTGCAGAGGACGCGCAAACCGCTCTACCATCCGCGCTTACCAAATTTTCAGAAATCACATTTTTCGCACGAATCCCAATGAAAGGACAAGCTTTGGACATCGAACAAATTGAAAAACTCGTCGAAATCATGAAGGACAGCGACCTTTCCTCGATGGAGATTGAGGAGGAAACGTTTCGCGTCCGTCTGGCCCGCGAGAAGGAGATCGTCACCATCCAAGGAGGTGCGCCCGCGATCGCCGCACCTTCTGCGGCACCCGCTCCTGCCGCACCTCCGGCCACAGGGGCCGCCGCAGCTCCTGCTGACGAGGAGGAAAAAGGAGTCGCCTATGTCAAATCCCCGATGGTCGGCACGTTTTACCGAGCTCCCTCGCCCGACAGCCCGCCATTCGTGGAAGAAGGTGGCAAGATCAAGACGGAAACGGTGGTTTGCATCATCGAAGCGATGAAGGTGATGAACGAAATTCAGTCCGAAATCAGCGGCAAGGTCCTCGAGATCCTCGTGGAAAACGGCGAGCCGGTCGAATTTGGCCAAGCGCTGATGAAGGTCAAAGAGGGTTGAGCACCAGCATATGTTGAAGAAAGTCCTCATCGCCAACCGCGGGGAGATCGCCTTGCGGATCATCCGGGCTTGCCGAGAGCTCGGGATTGAGACGCTTGCTGTCTATTCGGAAGCAGACGAGCAATCGATCCACTGCCAGGTTGCGGATGACGCAATCTGCATCGGGCCGGCTCCGAGCGCGGACAGCTACCTCAAAGGCGATCGAATCCTCAGTGCGGCCGAACTGGCCAATGTCGATGCGATCCACCCCGGCTACGGGTTTTTGGCTGAGAACGCTGACTTCGCCGAGCAATGCGAGAGTTGCAACATCAAGTTTATCGGGCCCAAATCCAAGACGATTCGTCAGATGGGAGACAAGGCCCTGGCAAGAGAGACGGTCAAAGCAGCCAAGGTTCCGATCATTCCCGGCAGTGAAGGGGCCATACAAGACGGAAAAGAGGCCATTAAACTCGCAAAGGAGATCGGCTTTCCGGTGATCATCAAGGCAGTCTCCGGGGGCGGTGGTCGCGGAATGCGGGTCGCCCACAACGCAGTCGCCTTTCAGCGAGAGTTCGACACCGCACGCAATGAGGCCGAGAAGGCATTCGGGGATGGCTCTGTCTATATCGAGAAATTCATCCAGGACCCACGGCATATCGAGTTTCAAATTCTCGCCGACGAGCACGGGAAGATCATCCATCTCGGTGAGCGTGATTGCTCCGTGCAACGAAGGCATCAGAAGGTAATCGAAGAAGCGCCCTCACCCACGATTACAGCAGACCAGCGGAGGAAAATGGGGCGGGCGGCTGTGAAAGCGGCCGAGGCCGCCGACTATTGGAATGCCGGAACAATCGAGTTTCTCGTCGATAAGAATGGGGACTTTTATTTCATCGAGATGAACACGCGGATTCAGGTCGAGCATCCTGTTACTGAAATTGTGACTGGTATCGACTTGATCAAAAAGCAGCTTCAGATTGCGTCCGGTGAAGCCCTCGGTATCGAGCAGAAACAGATTCGAGTCGAAGGGAAGCACGCCATCGAATGCCGGATCTGCGCCGAAGATCCTTCCCGCAATTTTGCCCCCTCTCCTGGGGAGATCGATCTTTACTTTCCACCGGGCGGCCCGGGAGTGCGGGTAGACTCTCATGTCTACTCCGGATACCCGGTCCCACCCCACTACGATTCAATGGTGGGGAAACTAATCACCTACGGCGACACTCGTGAGGCAGCAATCGTCCACATGCAGCGGGCACTCAAGGAATATCTGGTCAGGGGGATCAACACGAATATCCCGTTTCTTCAGGCAATCGTGAGCGACCCTGTCTTCCGTCAGGGCCAGACCACCACACGCTACGTGGAAGAATTTCTTGCCAGAACCCCTCGATATCTTCTCTCTCCCTCACAACCTGAATCCTAGTAATCGCCATGGAAAAACCTAACTCAGAGGAAACCGACAGTGCTGTTCCCTTCGTTTCGGAAGAAAGCTCCACTCTCGGAGAAATCCGCATCAATCACTCCGTCGTCGCCAATATCGTCCGCATCGCTACCTTAAACGTCCCTGGGGTTCACTCGGTCGGTGGCGGTCGTTTTGAGGGGATCACCGAAATGTTCGCCAAGAAAGAAGGCGAGCGTGGAGTTCGTGTCAGCGAAGACGAAGGGGGCACTTACGAAATCGATGTCCGCGTGATTCTCGACTTTGGCGTCGAGCTGGCCCGCGCCGGCGGCCAAATCCAACAAACGATCCGGGAAGAAGTTTCCAAAATGACGAGCAAAGACGTGGGTCGCGTCGACATAACGATAGACGGCGTCCACGTGCCCGATCAGTCCAAGCAAGACGGCGGCAGCTGGAACCGATAGGAGGATCTGATGGGGGAGAAGATCAAAATTTGGTTCGAATCGATCCAAGCCACTGACTTTAGCTACCTGTCTGAAGGCATCTACGCGAAACTTGGGCTGATCGCGCTCGGCCTCTTTATCATCCTTATAGTCCTGCGACTAAGACCCGTTCGGAAAATCCGTGCGTTCAAGGGCGAGACAGGACCGGTAGAGATTTCCCGCCACGCTTTGCTCGAGCTCGTCCTTTCTGCTTGTGAACAGCTTCCGGAGGTCCGCAAACCTTCGATTAAGATTCGTGCCAAGAGACGCCTAAACCTCTTGGTTCGCATCAAGGTGGATGGAGCCTCGCATCTTCGCGACACCGCTGCTTTCCTCCAGAGCCACTTGAAAGATGCACTGGAAAACAACCTCGGTGTCGAGCGCCTCGGGAAGATTCGAGTGCTCGTTACGGGAATCAAGAAAGGAAATGGAAAACGCCGGGAAGTAGACCTGAACAAAGCTCCTTCTGCTGAACCCAAGGTAGAAAAGCCTGGAAAAGAAGAAGTCACTTCTTCGAAACCAGAGATTCCGCCAGCCCCAAAACCAGATCTCAACCCGCCTGCTCAAAAGAAAATCGACCCCGCAGATAAACCTGCCTCCAAAACGGAGACTCCTTCGGTGACGGAAAGAGTCGCTGACGCGAAACCGAGCGAGAAAAAGATCTGACGGGTAAACCCTAGTCATATTCCCGATGGCGACCGTCCAACGTCCAACTTTGAACGCCCAACATCGAAGTCTCTCAACACCGGACGTTGACCGTTGGAAGTTCAATGGTCGCTAGGTTGATCTCCCATTTCTCCAATGAGACCTTGCACGGACAACGAATCCCTAGTCGAGCTCGAGAAGGGAATTCACAATCCGCTTCTGCGGACCGGTTATCACCTCATTGCACCTATCGTCGAAAGACTTCTCGGGATCCGGGGAATCAACCGGCTTTACGACGATAGTAGAGGCAGCCGATCGGACATTTTTTTTCAGAATGTTCTGCAAAGCCTTGGAGTCCGCTACCGATACAGTGACGAAGAGGCCGCAAGAATAGCCCCGGACGGGCCCGTTTTCGTGATCGCAAACCATCCTTTTGGTGGTTTGGACGGCATCATCCTCGGAGACTTCCTCCTCTCGATTCGAAAGGACACCAAGCTTCTGGCAAACTACCTCTTGCTGAGAATGAGCGAGCTTGAGCCACTCGTTCTGGGAATCGATCCCTTCGCCACAAAGAATTCGGCCCGTTTTAACGGTCGTTCAGTAAAAGAAGCCCTCCGCTGGATCAAAGATGGCCACTTGGTAGCTACCTTCCCGGCTGGTGCGGTGTCCCATTTCCGCCTCACGCAGAGAAGAGTCACTGATTCCGATTGGAACCCAGTCACCGCGAAGCTCATCCAACGCTCGGGGGCCTCCGTTGTGCCAATCTTCTTCTACGGAGGTAACAGTCTCTCTTTCAACATCGCCGGAACCATCCACCCCCGCCTCCGCACTCTTCTACTGGCGAGACAGCTCACCAACAAGAAGGGACATGAGGTTTCCCTTCGCGTTGGCACTCCCATCTCTCCCGCAAAGATTGCTGAGTTCGACAACGAAAAGGACCTCCTCGACTTTCTTCGCCTGCGAACGTACATGCTGGGCGGTTCTGGAAGGCGCCCCCGCGGACCGCTCCACATCCGTCCAAATCTCAAGCTCACACTCCCCCTCCCTATAAAAACCCGGAGTGCCGATCCGAGTTTGAAACCACTCATTGATCCCGTTCGCAAGACGAAGCTATTGGCTGAAATTGATCAAATTCCCGAGGAAGGACTCCTCTTTGAGCGGAAAAAGTTTCGCGTCTACGTCGTCAAGGGCGCAGATGCTCCCAACATCCTTCTCGAACTGGGGAGACTCCGCGAACTGACTTTCCGTGAAGTGAGTGAAGGTACCGGAAAACCCTACGACACAGACCATTTCGACCTCGATTACCTTCAGCTGTTTCTCTGGAACACAGAAGAGCAGGAAATCGTCGGTGGCTACCGGATGGGACAGACCGATGCGATTCTTCCCCGGAAGAGAAAAAGAGGATTCTACACCAGCACTCTTTTCCGATTCCGCACCTCTTTTCTCGAGAGCATGGACCCTGCGATGGAACTCGGGCGATCCTTCATCGTGCCCTCTTATCAGCGCAAATTCGCTACCCTTTCTATCATTTGGCAAGGAATCGGGGCCTTCATTTCGCGAAACCCCCGCTATCGCTACCTGTTTGGCCCGGTAAGCATAAACTGCGAATATGAAACGATCTCCAAAGATCTCATCATTCATTTCCTCCGTGGAAACAATTTCGATTCCATCCTTTCCGGCAAAGTCAAAGCCAAGAGCCCTCCTGAAAAGAGTAATCTGCTAAGCAACGAGGAAAAGGAAGCGATTGAACGAGGTGTAAAAAACATCGACGACGTATCTGCTCTCATTGCAGAGATTGAGCCCGACCAAAAGGGAGTGCCCACCCTCCTCCGCCATTACGTAAAGTTGAACGCCCGCTTCCTAAGCTTCAATGTGGACGCGGACTTCAGCGACGTCCTTGATGGTTTGATGGTCGTGGACCTACTCGAAACCGATGAGAAGACTCTTCGCTTCTTCATGGGTGGCCAGGACGTCGTCAACGCGTTCTACGCTAAACACCACCGATTGGCATCATGAAGAGTTCCTCCTCCGCACCGAATGAGCACCCGGACAATCGTAGCCTCTACCTCCAACAAACCGATTTGCGCGAGCGCGCCGAACGAATCGGCCTGCCTCCCGGAGAAGACTTGCCAAAAGTTTCGAGCAACTTTGAGCGCCAGTGTCATACGCGGTTCCGGGTCCGAACCTACACCGATGAGAATCTTGAAGAAGTTGAGACGGACGACCCTGAGGAGGTGAAGGAGATTTCCGAGACACAGGAAAACGTCTGGATCCACGTAGAGGGCGTCCACGCAGCTGACAAACTACGTAGATTCGGTGAGCTCCTCGATCTTCATCCCCTAACCATTGAGGACGTGATGAATGTCTGGGCTAGGCCACGGGTTGAGATCAACAAAAAAGAGCTCTTCTTCACCCTGCGTGCGGTCCAACTCGAGCCCGATTCCCATCAACTCAAAGGGCAGCAAATCTCCATAGTTTTTCGAGAGAACCTCGTAATCTCTTTTGCTGAAAACGAGGAGGATGTTTTCAGTCCAGTCGTTTCCCGCCTTCGGGTGAAGGAGAGCCGACTAAGGAAACAAGGCGCCTACTTTCTCGCCTACTCATTGATCGACACCCTCGTTGACCGCCTTCTGATGCTCACCGAATCGATCGAGGAGCGGATTGTGGAAATGGAGGAAGAAATGCTCGGCGATGACGACAATAACACGGTGCCGATCCACGAGATTTACCGGAGGAAACGGCAGATCCTTCGCCTGAACCGGGTGGCTTTCCCCCTCCGCGATGCGGTCCACGACTTTCACGATCTTTCCCCTGAAGTGATGGACAGCTCGATGGACGTATACATTCGCGATCTTCTCGATCACTCAAGGAGGGCTGCTGATCGAGTCGAACATGCGCGAAGGATGCTCTACAACCTACAGGATTTTCATTCGTCCCGACAGGACAACCGGATCAACCGAAACATGCGCCTTCTCACCGTGATTGGGACCATTTTCATTCCGCTCACCTTTGTCGCAGGGATCTATGGGATGAATTTTGATCCGAAGGCCAGCCCATGGAATATGCCTCTACTCGATTCCTACTGGGGCTATCCGATCTGTCTGGGCGGGATGCTGACCTTTGCCATCGTTATGGTGATCTATTTTCACCGCAAAGGGTGGTTGTGATACCAAAGAGTCGCTAGAGGATCCGCGTCTCGCGGACCGTTTGATTATCTGAATCGCCAAGCGTTGCGGACGCCGACCCGTCACGAGCTCAGCCGAGTCGAGACGGCGTCCATCCATGGTTCGGGATAATTCCCAACGCTGCGCTAATTCCAAGCCTTCTCGAACCGCTCGAACTCACCCTGATATAGATCTCTTCCGTCTTTCTTTCGAATCAAGTTTCCGTTTCCCGTCGAGTCTAGATCAAAAGCGATGATTTTTCCGTCTCCGGAATCCAAAGCGATGACGTCACCCTCAACCCAAGTGATCCTTTCAGGCGAGTCCTCCGCATCGAGAACAATGTTCCTGACGTCACCAGTGACCAGATTCACCAAAACCACCGCCGGACGAACCGGAGAATGGAAAGTGGACTCCTTCATCGGGTAGACCCACCACTCTCCATTAGGAGAAACCAAATCGATCGGAATACTTCGATTCAATTGTACCACTCCCACCTCACGAGGAACTGCAAGCCACACTTCGCTTTCCGCAAACCATTCTCGGTCAGGTTTACGACCAGCGGACTGTTGTTTCGTCGATCCCACCTCCCACTCGACATCATACTGTCGGATCGATCGAACCAACGTGTTCGTGCCTCTCGAACGGCGAATTCTACCTTCGGTCCACTCCCTCTCTTCAGGTCTCACCAATAGAATCGCCGACTCGTCCGCCTGTCCAACTGCGAGATCCAAAAGACTCGCCGACACTTCGCTATCGCTCACAGACCAGTCGCGGATATAAGTCTTCCCCGCGACCACCTCTGCCGATCCCTTCTTCCCAAACGGGATACGACCAGAAACCTCAAACTGAACGATTTCGAACCACACCTTTGCTTCGATCACGTTGCCCGGCTGAATCAAGGTCTGAAGTTTCTCCACTGGAATACGGAGGAGAGGCACCCTCTGAGTTCTGGCGTAATCTGCCACTGATTGTAGATTCAAAGCCTCCGCAGCGGCTCCTTCCAGGTTCGTGAATCCGCTCCCTCCTTGCTTCCATCTAATATCTGCCCCCTTGATTTCAGTCACCGACCCAAGCGGTCGAATAGAAGTTTCGGAAGGCAAATTCGTCGCTTCCCATTTGTAGGACAAAGAAAGAACTTGTACTTGGTTATAACCCCCTCTCGACGGTGAAGAAAGCCGCACCTCAATATCCTCTCCGGAAACTCCTGCGACTTCCGATTCCGTGTGCAGATCTTCTTTAATCAATACCAAAAGGAAGAAGGCCGCCACAAAACCCAACACCAAGACTGAAAGACCCATCCAGAATTTTCTGTATTTGAATTGAAGATACAAAACAAGTAGTGAAGGAATCAGGAATACCAACGCCTCCCCCTTCAAATCTGAATTGGGTGACCATCCCATTCCAAAATTCTCCCGCTCGAAAAATGGCACGTTTCCAATAAACTGGATGCAGAGAGAAACGAGGAAAAATAGGGAAAAGAGCTTCAAGAGAGCCACCCAGTTGGGAGTTAGGCTGGCGGAGGCCAGAATCACTGAGCCAACGACCAGCAAAACGCTTACTTTGTGGACGGAAATCCCCCAATTACCGCCCGATGAGGCAAGCACGACAACGAAGACGACGATAACACTAAAAAGGAGAGGAGCTATCTTTGAAACTGCAAAGACAAAGGGAGAAACCGGTCTGGCATGCAGAAACGATTCTATCCGCATCGGAGGATCGTTGTAAAAAGGTCCGAGGAACGTAAACAAAAACAGAAAAAGGATCCCCAGTGAGGTAAGATTGATGGTTGCTACCCAGACCGACACCTCACCCTTGCTCCATCCTAATCCCACAAATTCGAAAAACCAATTGGAACCAATCACACCGGTAAGAAGGACCAAAAGAGTCCAAAGAATGAGAATGGTTTTGGATGCTTGAAGATCCTTCCTGAGCTGACCAACCAGTGCTTTGTTACTCATGACTTTTTTCCTTTCGTTTTCCTGGCGAGTGCCACGTAGATTTCCTTTAAGGTCAGACCTTTGCTCTCCATCGACTGCACCTTCCCGAAGAGCCGCTCCAACTCCTTCGAACACGACGCTTCATCAAACTGAGAATCAACCAATGAAATCCGACGACCTGCCCTTCGAAGTTGGTGCCATTGGACCGGAATCTGATAGGGATCAATATAGACCTCTGAATCAACGAGCACTTCGACTCGTTTGAAACGCGCCAACAACGAATCCAGATCCTCTTCAACGACCTGTTTTTTTCGACCCATCATCACCACTCGATCCACAAGAGTTTCGATGTCGTCTACGTCATGGGAGGAAATCATCATGCTCCACTCTCCGACCTTACCAATGTCGGTAAGAGCCTCCCCAAATTCCTCGCGGTGAACCGGGTCCAGCCCTCCCAGAGGTTCGTCCAGAATCAAGAGTTCAGGACGGAAGCCGATTGAAGACACCAAAAGTGCTTTCATCCTCTGCCCACGCGAACATCGTTCGAGCCGGGTATGGAGAGGAATTTCAAAATCTCTGACCAAGCGGGAAACGAAGTCTGTATCCCAGTTTTCGTAGACACTTCGGCACCAGTCAAAAAGACGTTCCGCGGTAATCGACTTCGGATAGTCCTGCCCCTCTGCTACATAACCGATTCGCTGGAAGTCGGAGTGGTGAATGCGATTGGACGGCTTTCCCAAAACCTTTGAAACGCCAGAATCCGGCTGGATGAGTCCAAGCACGATCCTCAGCGCTGTCGTCTTTCCACAACCGTTTGGTCCAAGGAGCGCGCAGAGGGACCCTTTTGGCAGTTGAAACGACAGGTCCTCGAGAACAGAAAGAGCCCGAAACTCCTTGCAGAGATCACGAAATTCTAAGGCATGTTCAGCATTCATGGTAGGTTTCTCCAGATAGATTCACAGTAGCGAGCGAAGTCCTTTTTACTCATTCCCAGACGTTTAGCTTCCTCAGCTAGGGCACTTCCATGCCTCTCCAATAGGCTGTCCCGAATCTCCTGTTTCTCAGGAAGATCGCGGCTGACAAAGGTCCCTCGACCTGGCACCACTTCTAAGAGTCCATCCTCAATCAGTTTAGAGACCACCTTATGGATCGTGTTTGGATTGACCCTTAGATCCTTGCTGATCGCCCGCACCGAAGGAAAGGGATCCCCCGCTCGCAAAAGACCTGATGCCATCGCCCGGCGTGCAGCTTTCCCTATCTGTTCGTAAACAGGTTGGCTAGAATCAATCTCGACTGGGAACGGAATCATTGGAAGTGTTCTATGTGTAATAGAACACCTAAGTCAAATTCTATTTTAGGGCACTTCGATTGAGGATTCTTGGGCCAAAATGGGAGCATCACCTGCAGAAAGCCCCGAAGTCCACAGGGGCCAAACAGCTTCTGCCGAGGCTTGATAATACCAAATTTAAGAAGGATTGATAGTTATGGCGGGATGGGGGATGAGGCTGAGCAAGGCGGCCCGATTGGAGGCGGGTCTGCGACCCGTGCCAATCGGGCAAACGCTGCTCAGGCTCATCCCCCGCCCGTCCTGTAAGGATGCGCCCTTAATCGAAGGTCGCAGCGTTGCAGGGATCGACGCGTATCTCGATACGCATCCGATCCCTGCGCCTTGCGCTGCTTCGATTCCGAACTGCACCATAACTGTCAATCCTTCTTAAATTTGGTATAAGTGCGGAAATTTCTCTCAGGTCCGGGCTACTGAGACACCGAGTTTCTCACCCACTCATGGTAGAGCGGATTTCCACCGTCAGATCTCATCCAGATCCACTGCGGAGTGTCATAGGGGTGATTCCCCTCGAACGTATCATTAATTTTGAAGGCGTTTTTCTCGGTTGTTTTCACCCACAAACGGACCTCCTCTTCCGAAGCCAACTTCCCTTCCCATTTATAGTAAGAGCGAACTCCAGAGTCGATCTGCACACAGGTCGCTAAGCCCTCTTCAACCAGGCTCTTCGCCAATTGACTGGCCACCTGTTCCGTCGAGACGGTGGTCCATCCGACAATACACTCAGTTAGCTCCCCCATCTGCACTTTCTACACTTTCCAGGTCATTTTTTTCGATCGGCTTGGCGCCACTCTTTGCATTCCTACCGGCAACCAGTCCGTAGACTAGGTAAGCCGTAAAAAGAACTGCCGGCATCCACTGCCAGTTGAGAAGGGTAAACGCGATCAAGACGATTACCGCAATAAACCGGGTCACCGAATGCTCCATCCGCCAATGGATCGATTTAAAGCTGGGATAGGTTACCCGGCTAAACATCATAAACGAAAGGAAGAGCATCAGAACGGGTAGAGCGAATCTCCACATGCCGATCTCTACATCCCCCTCCTGAAACCATAGCATCATCAAGGTCAACGACGCAGTCAGACCCGCTGCAGCCGGGATCGGAAATCCAGAAAAGTCCTTACTCGCTTCCTTGTCTTCTGTGGCAGCGACGCAATTGAACCGCGCTAGCCGGAGCGCTCCACAGACCAGGTAGATAAACGCGACTACCCAACCAGCCCGGTCAAATTCCGCGAGAACGATTTGGAAGACGAGGAGAGCCGGTGCCACTCCAAAAGAAATCAGGTCAGCCAGAGAGTCGAACTCCCGACCAAACGGACTTTCGAATCCACCCAAGCGAGCTACCCTGCCGTCCAACAAATCGAAAACACACGCTCCAAGGATAAAGAGGATAGCGCGGTAGTAGAAACCAGCAGACGGATTCCCCGTTTCCTGCTGTAGAGCTCCCTCCAAAATACTCAAAACCGCCGCAAATCCGCAAAAAAGATTCCCTGCCGTCATTAGGTTGGGAAGGACGTAGATTTTTGGATCACTCCGCGCCATTTTCAAAATCCCCCTCCCCGCACTCAGCTATGATCGTTTTGCCACCGAAGACCCGTTCGCCTTTTTGGACCAGCACCTTGGCACCCACCGGCAGAAAGACCTCTGTCCGCGATCCGAAACGGATCATGCCAAAGTGGTCTCCCTTCTCCAACTGATCGCCCGGTTTCGACCAGGCAACGATTCTTCGAGCAATTGCACCTGTAATCTGCCTGACTGCGACAGTCTGCTTCTCACCACGGATCACCCAGGACCGGAAGGCGTTCAACCGGGAGGCGTCTGGATGACGCGCGTCGAGGTACTTGCCATTTTTCTCCTCCGTAGAGACCACTTCGCCCGCTATCGGCGAACGGTTTACATGAACGTTGAAGACCGAGAGAAAAACGCCCACTCGAATCGGAAGGTCCGGGTAAGGTCCGTTCGGATCTTCAACGATATCGGCGACGACTCCATCGGCAGAAGAAACAATTGCATGAGGACTTTGTGGAATGACGCGTTCTGGATCCCGAAAGAAAGAAACCGTAAAAAGTAGAAGCGGAATCAAGAGAATCAGCACCCATGGAAACCAAACTGCCGACACAATTGTAAGGATACCCAAGACCCCAAAGATCCAACGCGCCTCATATAAAGTCTGCCACCTCACAGCGACATCCTCAGATCCATTTGTTGCCATTGCAAACCAAGACAAGTGCGCTTCAGAGCCCTTTATCTGATCCATTAGTGTTGAACGGCTCCCCATTTTACCATTTTATCTACCCTTTCATGGCTACAAAAAAGACAGCACGTGCGTCGGCGGGCCCCGTTGCGAAAGCAGCGAAGGCGAAGATCAATTCATCCCTCTCCGACGACGCAAAAATAGGACTCCTTGAGGAGATGATTCGAATCCGCCGATTCGAGGAACGCTCCTTACGCGCCTACCAGCAGGGGAAAATTGGCGGGTTTCTGCACCTCTACATTGGGCAGGAATCAGTGGCCGTGGGTAGTCTTTCCGTCCTCGGAGAAAACGATCACTTTATTACCGCCTATCGCGACCACGGTCACGCGCTCGCCTGCGGTATGACGATGAATGAGTGCATGGCCGAGCTCTACGGGAAAGTCACGGGATGCTCCCGAGGAAAAGGTGGATCCATGCACTTCTTCGCACCCGACAAAAACTACTGGGGCGGACACGGTATCGTAGCCGGGCAGACCCCTCTTGGCCTCGGGCTCGCCTACGCGCTGAAATACAACAACATAGAAGGCGTTGCGCTTTGTTATCTGGGCGACGGCGCCGTCAATCAGGGAGTCTTTCACGAGTCGCTCAATCTCGCTGCCCTCTGGGATATTCCCGTGATCTACATCATTGAAAACAATGGTTACTCGATGGGAACGAGCGAGGCGCGTTCAAGTAAATTTACTGGTAGCCTAGCGAAGAGAGCAGAAGGCTACGACATGGCATGGGAAAGCGTAGTCGCAAATCACATTTACGTAGTGAGGGAAGCGACTGACCGGCACGTGCGCTATGCAAAGGAGACTTCCAAACCCGTCCTTCTCGAGCTCAAAACTTACCGGTATCGCGGGCACTCGGTTGCCGATGCGAATTCGGAGAAGTACCGAACCAAGGAGGAGATTCAGAACTATCAAGATACCATGGATCCCATCAACGTCTTCCGGAAGACCCTGATCGATGAGGGCGTGATCGATGAAGACCGCGTGAAGCAGATTGAGAAAAGTGCCAAGGACGAAGCAAATGCTGCGGCCAAATTCGCTGATGAAAGCGACTTCCCGTCAGTCGATTCAATTACTGAAGACGTCTATTGGGAAACCGACAACCCTGACCAGCGGCAAAGCGGCGGCCGCATGTTCTTTCACAGCTAATCGTCGACCGTCATGCGGGAAATTACCTATCGCGAGGCCATTAAGGAGGCCCTCATTGAAGAATTGGAACGCGACGACCAGGTGGTCATCATGGGTGAAGAAGTTGCCCACTACAACGGAGCCTACAAGGTCACGGAGGGCTTGCTTGATCGATTTGGCGATAAGCGAATCGTCGATACGCCAATCAGCGAAGCCGGATTCATAGGACTCGGGATCGGAGCTTCGATGCTCGGCATGCGGCCGGTCATGGAACTCATGTTCTGGAGTTTTTCCTACGTTGCCTTCGATCAGATCGTCAACAATGCAGCTATGGTTCGCTACATGTCCGGAGGACTGATCAACGTTCCGATCGTTATCCGTGGTCCAGCAAATGGAGGCACGAATGTCGGCGCAACCCACTCCCATACACCAGAGAACTTCATCGCTTACACTCCGGGTCTTAAGGTCGTATGCCCTTCCAACGCCTACGATGCGAAAGGTTTGATGAAGATGGCTATCCGAGACAACGATCCTGTCTACGTCATGGAGAATACGCTTCTCTACGGCCAAACGTGGGAGGTCCCTGAGGAGGAATACATCATTCCACTTGGGAAAGCCGATGTTAAGCGCGAAGGTTCCGACCTGAGCATCGTTGCCCACGGGAGATCCACTATCACCGCCTTGGAAGCGGCCACAAAGCTGGCCGAAGATGGTATCGAAGCCGAGGTAGTGGATCTGCGCTCGATTCGACCATTGGACATTGATACCGTCTTGGAATCTGTCGGGAAGACCAACCGCGTTTTGCTGGTAGACGAAAACAAACCGTTCTGCGGAGTCAGTTCTCAGATTTCCCATATGATCCAACTGGAAGCATTTGACTATCTCGACGCGCCGATCCGCCGCGTAACTTCCATTGACTCGCCAGCGATTTACTCGGATCCGCTGGAGAAGGAGCAACTGCCGAATCCAGCCCGAGTGGACAAGGCAGCCCGCGCTCTTCTCGAGGAAGTATCTGTCTAAACCTTAACCGGACTCAGTGCCCAAAACGACCCGAAAGAGACACTCTCATGGCTGAAATTATCGAAATGCCCAAACTCAGTGATACCATGACCGTTGGTACGCTGGTCAAATGGTTGAAGAAAGAAGGCGAAACTGTAGAAAACGGCGACAAATTGGCGGAGGTCGAGACCGACAAAGCTACGATGGAGCTGGAGAATTTCGACGATGGCGTTCTCCTCAAACACTACGTTTCCGAAGGGGATCAGGTAGAAATCGGTAGCCCAGTCTGCGCAATTGGTGACGAGGGAGAGGAAGCTCCAGCCGTAGATGGTGTGAGCAGCGCAGGGGCTCCTGAGAAAAATCAGAATGCACCTGAACCTGGAGAAAAGCCGCAGGTTGAAGAGCCGGTCACTGAGGATTCAGTCACCGAAGAGTCTGAATCCGGAGAACGCATCCTTGCTTCTCCACTTGCAAGGAAAATTGCCAAGGAGAAAGGGATTGATCTTCAGACCATCAAGGGGAGTGGTCCTCGGGGCCGCATCGTCAAAGCAGATGTTCTTGGCGCCATCGAAAGCGGAACGACCACCGCCGCCGCCGCGGGCACAGTCAAGGAGATTCAGCCTAGTGCCACGACGTCTAGCTCTCCAGTGAGTGCGGGTCTGTTTCCGGAAGGTGCTGAAACCAAAGTTTCGAACATGCGGGCCACCATCGCAAGGCGGTTGCTCGAGTCAAAAACGACAGTGCCTCACTTCTATCTTGAGATTGAAGTCGATGCCGCCCCGCTGATTGCGCTTAGAAAAAGTGTCAACGACGGGCTAGCGGACCTGCCTCCGGAGTCGGGGGGCGCCAAATTTTCCGTCAACGACCTTACCCTCAAAGCCTCTGCAGAGGCACTCCGTCGAGTTCCTGAAGTCAATGCCTCCTGGGCCGAGACGAAGATTGTCCGACATGGAGCGGTGCACCTTGCCTTTGCGGTCGCGATCGACGATGGGCTGGTCACCCCGGTGATTCGGGATGCCCACGCCAAAAGCCTCCGGCAGATTTCCGCGGAAGCCAAAGAGTACGCGGTAAAAGCGAAGAACAAAAAGCTTACCCCAGACGAAATGTCTGGGAGCACCTTTACCGTAACCAACCTCGGTATGTTCGGGGTGACCTCATTCTTCGGAATCATCAACCCGCCCAACGCGGCGATCCTTTCAGTAGGTGCAACCGTAGCGAAGCCTGTTGTGAACCAAGCGGGTGAGATCGTGGTCGGTCATCGGATGAATATCGGTATCAGCGCCGATCACCGAGTGGTTGATGGAGCGATAGGGGCACGCTACCTAGCGGCCCTTAAGGAGATTATCGAAGCACCCGCACTAATGCTGGTGTAGGGAATTCATGCCCTTCGGTAAGGAATATATCGAGGAATCACTTGCGAAGTATCAGGCCTTCGCCATCCAGCAAAACGCCACCCTCGAGGCTAGACTCAAAGCCCGGCCCGAGACGGTTCACCTCGGGCAACACATCGCTGACGAACTAGCTCACCCGGGAAAGCTTCTCCGTCCCGCTCTCACCCTGGCATCCTTTGGTGTATTTTCGAACGGGAATCCCCCTAATCGGGAGTGTCTTGCGGCCGCACATGCGCTCGAGGTGTTTCACACCTTCGTTTTGGTTCATGATGATGTGATCGACGGATCCACCCGAAGACGTGGACGTCCTACAATACAAAAACGAATTGAAGAGTCTCTCGGAATTCCCTCGGAGAACGCAGGGCACCTTGCCATAGTCTTAGGCGATATCCTCTTTGGCTACGCTATCGATCTTCTGAGCAGTCCCGGTGTCGAAATGAGCCTTGTTGGCCCTCTGCAGCAGCACCTTGCTGCGGTCACCGAGGAAACTGGATTGGGAGAGGCTTTGGAGCTGACTTTTCTGCATCGAGACCTCCCCTCGGTGGAAGAAGAAGAAATCCGCGAAGTCTATTACCTAAAGACCACCCGATATACGATCGAGGCACCTCTATGGTTAGGCGGTTTAGCCGCTGGAGTGTCCGCGGAAAATCTGGCTCCCCTCAAGGAGTTTGCACGCCCTATCGGACTTGGATTTCAACTGGAAAACGATCTTCATGAAGCGTCTCTCCCCCGCTCCCGTTTTGGTCGGTTGGCCTACGACTTCCAAACTGGGGTCAAAACCCTTTTTCTCCGAAGACTGTATGAGGATCTGGAAATCAGTAAACGCTCTGAGCTGCTGGAGACCCTCTCCCAATGCCAAGGCAATCCTCAAGCATTGGATCACCTCTACGATTTAATCCATTCGACGAAAACCCTCGATCAAATGAGGTCGGAAGTGGACCAGTGCTTTGACCAAGCTCGGAAATGGATCCCGCAATCCCCCTACTTGGAGCGAGAGAAACAAGGCTTCGCTCTTCTTGCTGAGTTTATTTCCAGCAAGCGGAAACACTCGGAAGCGGCTGCATAGCGGCAAGTTGATTGCGACCTTCTCACAAGCTCGTTCTCCTAGGGAACACCTTATACCAAATTTAAGAAGGATTGATAGTTATGGCGGGATGGGGGATGAGTCTGAGCAAGGCGGCCCGATTGGAGGCGGGTCTGCGACCCGTGCCAATCGGGTCCCGCATCCGCGGGACTGCTCAGGCTCATCCCCCGCCCGTCCTGTAAGGATGCGCCCGGAATCGAAGGTCGCGGCGTTGCAGGGATCGACGCGTATCTCGATACGCATCAGATCCCTGCGCCTTGCGCTGCTTCGATTCCGAACTGCACCATAACTGTCAATCCTTCTTAAATTTGGTATAAGTAGGCAGGAGCAGCACGGCATCGGCCTTTTCCCTCTCGGGTCTTCCGGTGCTTTGGGTTCAGTAACGGTTCTTTCAGAGTGAGACGTTAGTATTTTTCGGCGATCTTCATACTGACGATCACATTCGAATCCGATTCCGGGGAGCCAAGGATGGTGTTGTCAATGATCAGGTAGAAGTTGCCTGCTGCCATGGTGATTCCGTCCTGATTGACCGAGGTAACGTTTTCCCACTTACCGAGCGTATTGAAGACTGGTTGATCCATATCATCGGACTCCATCCACGCCTCAATTACCTTCAGCTGTGACTCGTCGACAAGGTAAGCATCGAAGATGCCCTGAGTGGAGTCGAGAGTGACCCGAACCTCGGATGTCCCGGAACTCTCAATCTCGTAGATGTAGTAAGTATTCCCTTCGATATCAAAATCCTCCCCGGCGAAGGTGTGATACCTCGGAATCTTCGCGAACACGAAAATTCCAATAGCGACGATGCCGATAACGGTGCTAAGTGCTGATTTTTGTTTCATAGGAAAGATCGAGAGTACCGCCCAGAGAGCCTACCCGCAAGGCTCAGCTGTCCCCTTGATTGGTAGGATTTTCTAGCGCGTTCATCGGGTTGCTTGCGCCGATTGGATCGCACCTTCCGGTAGGAGCTAGTCTGTGGGGTTTCGAAATACACTAAAGACCCAACCAGAGTCTTCAGTCATCTATCCCTAGCGGGAAAGAAACTGCCTTCATGAAATATGTATCGTTTTCCGCCAGATCGACATAAAACCAATCATCTCCAGATCCAATTAGTTTCCCATCAGAAGCTTTGTTCACAAATTGATCTAGAGACCTGAGGTTTAAATCAGACAGCTCAGATCCCTCATAAACTGAATACTTGTATCCAACCTTTGTATCGAGCCTAAACCAGAACCTATCTTCGTCTCTTTCGAAGCTCCAACTCTCCTTAGCTCCTTCCTCCCTCTGATTTAGGAGTATAGACGTGATTTCACCGACACCAGAAACTGCCTGTCCAAGAAGGGGGGTCTCATTATGGCTAAAATACCCATCTGCATTTGTAATCACTTCTACACTGTATCGAGTGCCTGGCCAAATTTCAGTTTCTGCGAAATGCCTCCATCTTGTAATAGAGAAGTCAGTTAGTTCGGAAATTGTCATGATTGGATCATCGCCACTGTATCTCGAAACTTCATACTCGTGAAAATCATGGTCAAAAAAATCTTGGCTTATATAGTGCTCGACGAAATTAAAGAGCTTTAGTGATTGGGTCTGAGTGTCGAAGACGAAAAATGCCGTGCTCTCTCTCGCAGTTGAAGGAAGTCCACTCGTAAAATCGTTATTGTAAGTGAATTGAAAGGTTCCATACAAAATGTCCGCATGGCTCGTGACCGATAGGGCGGCAAATAGAAAGTAATATATCTTCATTTTTCTTTGCGAATGCTAAGATGTTCTGGATGGTGTAGTTGCGGAGCCTCGCTTGCAAGACTACGTCTTGCGGAAGAGAAGAAAACCGCCCAGTACGGCTCAGCTATCCGGTTAATTCTTAGAACTTTCGGGCGCGCTCACTGGGTTGCCTGCGCCTCCTCATTATGCCCCTTTCGTCCCCACAAGGATTGGTTGGAAAAACCGGTCGTCCATTCTTCGAACGTGATGGAATCCAACTTCAGTCATGAGAGCAATCAACCTGCTGATGGGGATTGGATAGTAGCTGGCTCGGAACACATGCGTTCTGCAATCGGTTCCACCTTTGTCTTCTGTTAGATACATCGACACGTTGTAGGTTTCTCCGTTCGGCTCCCACACCTGAGTCAACAACCAACGCGTCCCGTCTTGCTCTCGTATTCCGTAAGGCTTTACTTTTAGTTGGGAAAGATCCTCCTTCTCATAATCCCGGACTGTGATGAGGCAGCCGCCACCGGGCCGAGTGCATCGCGAGAACTGCTGGAAAGCCTTGCGAATTTCATCGTCCGTCAGGAGGTGTGGCACCGAATTATCGCACGACATCACCAAATCGAATTGCCTCTCAAGACAGTTGCGGACCTGACGCATGTCGCAAACGGTATAATCGATAGCAAGATTCCTTTCTTTAGCTTCCTTTTTCGCTCGTTCGACTTCTTCGGGAGAAAGATCAGCTCCGGTAACCTCGTAACCGCGAGAGGCAAGGCCAAGAGCCTGTGTCCCGATACCACAAGACGCGTCCAACAATGACCGACATGCGGGACCCCAAACCTCCCGAATCACGGAATCAAGGTGGTCGGCTTGTCGGCTCATGCTTCCTTCCCAGTCCGGATAAATCAAATGATAGAATGGACTGAGTCCGCCGTAGAAAGACTGAGAATCACTCATTTCTCCTATGCACGTCGAGACCAGACAACCAGCCTTTAAGGCTCAGTCGTCTGGTTGATTTTCAGGATTTTCGGGCGCGTTCACTGGATTGTCTGCGTCGTCTGGTTCGATGTAAATCTCCTGCTCGTCTGACCAAAGCAGAAGTTCGCCAGCAGGAGTCCTCTTAAGGCGTGTTTCGCTCTGTTCTCGCTCAAGCCATATAAAATTCGGAAGGCCATCTCGGTCTGTATCTTCGCAACGGATATGAACGTCGCCTTTTGAACTAAATCCATAACTGATCTTTCCATCCTCGTGAATGCCGATCGACAGTGAACAACGATCTGATCCGCAGCCATAAAACTCGGCCCTAAAGATCAATTCGTCATCTTTGGTTCTCATCTCTGAGACATTCGCGACGTATTCGCCATTGTAGGTATACTTCACGAAGGTGCTGGTTCGCCCTTCAGAGTCCTCGTTTTTCAAGTAAGTTTCCTTTTGAAATGAACCGTGACAGGTTAACGCTACAAAAAACAAACAGACTATATTTTGCTTCATTCTATTGAACGTAGAGGACAGGCAACCCGCCGATGGGGTCCCTAGTCCGAGTAATTTTTAGGATTTTTCCGGATGGTTATCGGGTTGCCCTGATCCGTCTTGTTGGACCAAGTCGGGGGTTCTAAACAACAGTGTAGTCCCTTTTACTCTAGAATACTCCGGTAAGCCGTTCACCTTCTCTATCCAGTCAGAGTTAGCCTGGACAGAAATTCCATCGACCCCGATTTCAATCGTTCCTGAGGGAAATTCTTTTCGAAGGTGAGCAAGAACTAAATATTTCTCGATGTCTCGATTGTGTTGGATTAGGTTCAACACAGAAACGAAGGATACGCCTACTAAAAAGTATCCCGCTTCAATCAATGGGCTATTTATTAGGACGATTCCGACGCAAAGTGCGATAACCGCATAAGTCAGAAACCTTTTCGTCTTCTTCGACACTAACCGAATTATCGTCTCTCGATTCATATTCTTGTCCAACGACGAGGACAGGCAACCCGCCAGTGGGGTTCCTAGTCCGGTTGATTTTTAGGATTTTTCGGGATGGTTATCGGATTGACCTGCTCCGCCTTGTGTGTGCCCGGCATGGGCACGATGTAAACCGGGTTAAAGTCCCGCATAGTAAGAATCAGAATGAACGAACTATTACCAGAAGCCAAGGGCGTAACCGCGAGGTTGGGTCTGAAGGAAGGCTATGGGAAACCTGCGAGCCGATGGACAAGAATCGCATAGAAGGCCGACGTACAGCGGTGAGCTGGCACAACACAGCGAAACCGAATGGTTCGCGTGCGGAGGTAAATGCGGCGGTTGTGCAGGGGAGCATCGTGCCATTACCCGGGGAGGTCTCGTTCTGCGGCACCGGTGGGTTTCAACCTGCCCATAAAGCCGGAGCACCTGTGGCAGCAATGCCGTTGGCAGTGCAGAAGGAGAAGTCAGCCGAGGGCATAGTAGTCTTCACGGAACCCGTGAGTAGCCGCCATCGGGAAACCGAGCGGTGAAGGATGCGGCAAGTCGTGGTGGTCGAAGGCCCGAACCGAAGAAGTGGAACCAACCGGAGTTGTCCGATGGATAAAGACGAGATACCTACCGAGGAGAACGCAGTTCCACAGCAGTCCTTGCTGGAAGCGATTCTGGACAGGGATAACCTGAGGCAGGCGTGGAAGCGCGTCCGAGCGAACAAGGGAGCACCCGGAATGGACGGAATGTCCACCTTGGAGTTCCCGTCGTTTGCCCGCTCGCAGATGCCTCGCGTCATGGAATGGATCCGGCAAGGGCGCTACAAGCCCTCGCCGGTCAAGCGAGTCTGGATACCCAAGCCGGATGGAACGCAACGCCCTTTGGGGGTGCCGACCGTTCTGGATCGGGTGATCCAGCAAGCCATAGCTCAAGTGCTGGGTCCACTTTTCGAGGTGGACTTCAGTGAAAGCAGCTTTGGCTTTCGTCCCGGTCGCCAAGCAAAAGCCGCTGTCGAGCGGATCAGTGAGGCGGCGGGAGAAGGATACCTGTGGGGCGTGGACTGTGATCTGAAGAGTTACTTCGATATGGTCAACCACGATCTGTTGATGCATCGGCTGAGCCAGAGGGTGAAGGACAAGATGGTCCTGCGCCTGATCGGTAAATACCTTCGTGCGGGAATCCGCCATGAAGATGGCCGGGCGGAGAAGACAACACAGGGCGTTCCTCAGGGAGGCCCGTTGTCGCCGCTGCTCGCCAATATCATGCTCGATCCTCTCGATAAGAGAATCGAGGCGATGGGACTGCCGTTCGCCCGCTACGCGGACGACTTCCTTATCGTTACGAAAACCAAAGCGGAGGCCCTTGTGGCCATGGCAGCGGTCAAAGACTATGTGGAAGGGAAGCTCAAGCTGATCGTCAACGAGGACAAAAGCAAAGTCGCTCCCATTGAGGAGTGCGACTTCCTCGGATTCAACGTCCGGGGAAGGCGAATCCGCCGAACGGATAAGGCCGCCAAGCGGTTCACATTCCGTATCCATGAGATCACCTCCCGCAGTCGGGGCATCTCGATGCGAAAGCGCATAGGAGAGCTACAACGCTACTGTCGGGGTTGGTTCCATTACTTCAAAACCGGACTCTCGTTCGCTGAGGTCCGGCAATGGGATAAATGGATACGAAGACGGATTCGGCTGTGCTACTGGAAAGACTGGAAAGGGCCGCGAAACCGCAGGAAGATGCTCATCCGCCTCGGCGCGTCACCGAAAGAAGTGAAGAAAGCAACCCGTTCCCGCAAAGGCTACTGGCGCATGAGTCAAAACAGTATCGTCCGCATAGCCCTGAACAACGCTTACCTCCATCAACAGGGGGTTCCATCCATGCGCGACCTCTGGATCACCTTCAAATACCGAGATCAAGCAAAGCTCTGATTCTCGGTCACTGATTCTTCGGAACCGCCGTGCTACGGACCCGTATGGCCGGTGGTGTGGGGGCGGGGGGGTCATTCCCCCTCGCTACCCGATT
>JBCDMB010000022.1 GCA_038744685.1 Verrucomicrobiota bacterium | reverse complement strand
TCCCGTGGCTGGATTCGAGCTGATTTGGCGCAAAATCCGTTTTCTCACCTCAACGAATCTCGATTCGCCTTGGATCGAAAGCCGAATTTTGCCCTGGAACATCTCTTTTTCAGCTCGATCCGGAATTTGTCCACGCGACCTGGTCTTTGGATGTGTTTGCTATCTTGCCAATAGATGTGCCGGAACTACTGGATAATGGACAAAGGCGCGGATTCCAGCGGCAGCAATTAACAAGGATTGAGATGGTGGGCGCATAGTATTTCAGCAAGGGACTTATCAAATCATCCGTCAAATCCAGTTCCTCAAGGAATGCTGTAAACGGATATTTAAAGTCAGAAAAGCCCTCAAATTTTAGGGGTTTGGACAAAAAAATAGCCTTCCAAATATCGGAGGGATTGCCGGGAGCCATACAGTGTAGCGAGCCATAGTCTTTCCATACGGAAAAGCCAAAAAATGTCATAATGGCTGCATGGTTAGACCACGCATAAGATGTGCAAGCCTATTTTCGTTAGGACTTATTGACAAAACTTAGTTTAAGCCAATCTAATCAAGAAGAGTAGTGATCCTTGTTTTTAGAGGTCAGCATGCAAAAACATATCTGCCATCGTCCATTTGAGAGCTTTTGCTATGCGATACAGGGCTGGAAGGCTGGCGTTAAATTCCCCACGTTCCACGCATCCCATATATGCTCGTGAAAGTTCGGCTAATTCTGCAAGTCGTTCTTGTGAAAGCTTGCGAACCCTGCGACGCTCTGAAATTGTTTGCCCCAACTTGACTGCTACAAGGTCTTTGACTGGCTTCTTCTTACGCGGCATAAAGCCGTCATATTATCAATGATCGACGTTTCTTTCGACGTGGTCAGACCTCGCAATTTATAGCCTTCATACAGCAATTCCTCTCACTCATACAACTACGGTAATCGACTCGTGGAAAAACGACAGAGGTTTGTCGAAGAGGAACTGGAACATCAGAAGGAAGCCGGTGAGGAAGATGGATTCGACCTCAAGGTAAAAAAGTTGATTCAAGAACAGCGTGCGCCCAAAGAACCCTCTGATTGAAATGGTAGAAACCCCACAATCCTAATCACTGAACATCTGGATAACTTCTTCCATCGACATCAGTTTGTCATCAATGATCAACTCAATGTAGCTGATTCCCTGCATATCCTCAAATGGTAGAAATCTCACTTGAATATCCCCATCATTAGCCCTTCGGAGACCTCCAACCTTCTTTGTGATCGATTGAACACGATCCTTTCGGATGATTCTCTCAAAGGTCTCCTTTCTCTCGTTCTCGGATAGAATTCTTAAAAACCGCCCTCCTTCTACGGGCTGGATATCCGAACGTTGATCCAAAACAAAACGATAGATTGTCCCTTCCGGAAACTCACGAAAGTCCTCTTCAGCAGCGGCAGTCGAAAAAGAGGGAAATCCAACAAGAAACGCAAAAACGAGCACCCTCGATCTGTTTGCGATTGTCTTTTTAGAAGTTCGCATCACCCCAGAGCAGGAAAGCCAAATCCAAACGATAGAGCAAGAAACATCTACAATCGTAAGAACGACAAACCGTTTCGAAAGGAATTGCCCCTCAATCAACTACGTTTCTGCGTGACATCCTGAAGCACGTATCCTAACTAGTGATCATGTTATCAGTAGTTCAGTCGGGAGCGTTATCGGGTATCGATGGCCTTCCGGTGCAGATCGAGGTGAACACTGGTGAGGCGGGGGATCCACGCCTTGTTTTGGTCGGGCTTCCGGACGCTGCTGTAAAAGAGTCGCAGGATAGAGTGACTTCCGCCCTAAGCAACAGCGGGTTTGACGCGCCTCGAACAAGGACAACGATCAATCTGGCTCCGGGACACTTGAGGAAAGAAGGTCCGAGCTTTGACCTTCCCATCGCGCTGGGAATCCTCGCATCTACCAGCCAGATGAATGGAGACAGCCTCTCAGAGTATTTGATTGCGGGCGAGTTGAGCCTATCCGGTGAGACTCGTCCGATCCGGGGCGGTCTTTCCCTTGCTCTTCTGGCCCGACAGGAAGGAAAAGCAGGCATCCTTCTTCCGCGAAAGACAGCTGAGGAGGCTGCCTTGGTCGAGGGGATCCGCGTCTTCCCGATCGATTCCCTCGAACAGGCAGTTCACTTTCTCGAAGGCTCAGCGACCATTTCGCCAGCAATTGCAGCAGAGAGCCCGTTCCTCAGACGCCGTCCAGTCGAAGAGGACCTTGATTTTTCAGAAATCAAGGGGCAGCACGGCTTGCGAAGGGCGGTCGAGATCGCGGTGGCTGGATCTCATAATCTGCTCATTATTGGGCCACCAGGTTCCGGTAAATCAATGGTGGCAAAACGGATTTCCTCCATCATGCCAGAGCCAACTCTTGAGGAGTATCTTGAGATCCTTCGCATCCATTCGGTAGCCGGTATTACCCGGAACGATTCACAAAAACGTTGGTTTGAGCGTCCTTTCCGTTCTCCCCATCACACAATCAGCGACGTTGGTCTTCTTGGTGGGGGCTCTATCCCAGGTCCAGGAGAAATCTCGCTCGCGCACAATGGAGTTCTGTTTCTCGACGAGCTTCCCGAATTTCGCCGCTCAACCCTTGAAGTGTTACGACAACCTTTGGAGGACGGTGAAGTGACCATTTCACGCAGCGCAGGAAAGATTACCCTCCCCGCTTCAATCATGCTGGTTGCTGCTATGAATCCCACACCCGATGGATATACAGGCCAGGAAGGACGGGAAACCCGAAGCACGCCGGCGCAGATTCAACGGTATCGGTCTAGAATCAGCGGTCCCCTCCTCGATCGGATTGATATTCACGTGGAAGCTCCGGCACTCACCCTCGCGGAGTTGCGCGAGGAGAAGACCGGTGAGACTTCCAAGGCCATCCGCGAGCGGGTGGTTGAAGCGCGTTCAGTGCAGCAGTCCCGCTTTCATGGCACCGCGGCAACCGCAAACGCAACCATGTCGCACCGCCAGATCCGGACCCACTGTCCATTGAGCTCCGAATTGGGTGGACTCCTTCAAAACGCCATGGAGGAGCTATCCCTCTCAGCGCGCGCTTACGATCGGATCCTAAAAGTGTCGCGCACCATCGCTGATTTGGACCAGTCTTCAGATATTCAGGCGAACCACCTTCTCGAGGCAATTCAGTATCGAAGTCTCGACCGCAACCTCTTCTATTAAACCACGCAATCATGAAAAAGTTTGTCCTGCTCTCAACCTTACTTCTGGCCGCTTCAGGCTGTCAGAAGAAAAACGAATTTGAGTTACCCGGACTCACCGATGCAAATGCAACAGCGATTGCCCTTAACGATAAGGGGGACGTGATTGATTTTGTTCACGTTACGCCGGATTCGGGAATTGACTGGATCGAATTTCACGCTCCGACAGACGGAAGCGTTGTTCAGGTCTTAGCCGTAGGAAAATCGCTCCATCCGGATTTCCCTTCGGAGATGATTGTTTCATCGAAGATCGCAGAAGGATTTATGGGTAAAGTGACTGTTGAGGTCGAAGACGGCATGATCACTTCGATTGCAGGGAATTCGGTTTCATTCGGCAATCCACTTTCCATGGAAGACGCAGAAAGAATCAGAGCACAGATCAATGAGGAGAGAGAATACCTCCCCACAACGGTAATCGTCCAAGAGAACAAGTTTCTTTCTAATCTTGTTGAGGACACGGACGGAAATCTTGTGCCCGGAGATATGAGTGATGAACAAAAGGTCTTTGTGTCCCAGCTACTATCTGCTCTGGAGAAATCGGATGACGAGGAACTTTCATCCTTCGTGCACAAAGATGAAGACGATTCTTCGGGAATCGATACCATCCTGAGCTTCCTCAAGTACGTATCAAACGAAGATATTAAGAGGTATCGTTTCATGCGTTTTGATGCCGAACATCCTGACAACCAAAGTGAACTTCAGGACATGGACGGTAACTATTATCGCTACAGCCTACCCATTGATTGGGTGATGACCCTATACTTCAGTGATAGCGATTCTCCTATGCAACACAGTGCTGATTTGTTCATTGGCTCAGATAGTGGACAGTTAAAAGTACCGACGAAGTATGCAGAGTAAGATCCCAACCTCTCTGGAGTCCAAGATCACTTCGCGCACCCTACCCCATTATTGAGACACGTCTAGGCTATGGAATCAGTCGCTATTGCCTTTACAGTCATCGCTTTGGCGGCACTTGCGATCGCTCTATTCTTTATTGGTCGAAAAGTAGGACGGGAGTCCTCCTCCTTGTCCGATGAACAGCAGCAGTCGCTCGACTCGGCGGTCCGCATTCAGGTTCAACTGGAAGAGTGTCAGAAGCGGACCGATCAGCTGGCCTCCGATCTCGAAAACGAGCGCAGCCGCACCGTTGAGCTCAGTAAGCAAAACTCCTCGCTGACTGCCGATCTAGAAAACGAACGGCAAAAAATCGAGCAAATGACCGCTCAACGGGATAAAGAAGTCGAGCGCCTTACGAAGGAATTCGAAAACCTGGCAAACCGAGTACTCCACGAGAGTTCAAAGAAGGTGACGGCGATTCAGGAAGAGAAACTCGGAAGCATTCTGAAACCGGTCGGACAGAAGCTCGAAGACTTTCACAAATCGGTGATCTCCCTGAAGGAGCAAGGGATCACTCATCAAACAGAGTTTCGCGAACAGCTTAAGAACCTGAAGGAGACGAGCTCCAGTATGAACGAGGAGGCGCGCAATCTCACCCGTGCACTCGAAGGACAAAAGTCGCAGGGGATGTGGGGTGAATTTATTCTGGAAAAGGTTCTCGAAAGCTCTGGGTTGCAAAAGGGAGAGGAATACCGGGTTCAGGAAAGCCACACTGGAGACGATTCTACCCGCAAGCAACCAGACGTGATTGTCTACCTACCTGAAGACAAACACCTAATTATCGATGCCAAGGTCTCGCTTACGGCCTATCTTCGGCTGACGGAGAGCCAAAGAGCCGAGGAACGAAAGGCTGCCCTGAAGGAACATCTATTGTCCATCCGCTCACACATCGATAACCTTGCTGGCAAAGAATACGACTCTATTGAAGGTCTAAGCTCCCCCGAAATCGTCCTCCTTTTCGTTCCGATTGAACCCGCCTTTGTCGAAGCTCTCCGCAACGACGCTGCTCTCTTCGACTACGCCTTCAACAAAAAGATCGTGTTGGTAACGCCGACGACTCTACTCGCCACTCTCAAAACGGTCGCTTCGCTGTGGCGGCAGGAAAAACAAAACCGAAATGCTCTGGAAATTGCCCGGCTTGGCGGTGAACTCTACGATAAATTTGTAGGTTTTACGACAGATCTCGACGAGGTCGGAAAACGCCTTCGCCAAGCCAGTGATGCACATGAAAGCGCCAGTGCGAAGTTAAGCACGGGCCGAGGTAATGCCGTACGCACGATAGAGAGGATGAAGGATTTGGGCCTGAAGACCAAAAAGGAGTTGGACCCCGACCGAGTGGAACAAGCCCTTGAAGGGAAGTGATTTTTCCCTGGTCCCAAAAAAAAGCACCCCTTCCATTTCGGAAGGGGTGCGAGTGCACAAAACAAACTAAACTGAAACCATGAAAAACTCGGATAAAGTCGGTTTCAAAGAGTGAGACCCCTCTGCCCGCGTATTGTTCAATTTATCGAGGAAAAAGAGCCATTCAGATCCGAAACATTCCCGAATCCCTTTTATTTACAAATTATTTACAAATAATCTGCCCCGAGTTATGCTGACCCGAAAATATCGTCTCCCACAGTGTCCCTAACCACTCCTTTGTAGAATTCGCGAAGTCTGCGGAAGATCTGTCTGGGACGTCGTAGTTCCAAGACTTCGGACGCCAAATCGCGGGCATCGTTGATCGAAATATGGCGAATCATAAACTTCACCTCCGGAATTAGACTGGGAGACATACTCAGCTCGTCTGCCCCCATTCCTACAAGCAACGGAACATACAAGGGATCACTCGCCATCTCTCCACAAACGGCAACAGGCGTATCTTGCTCATGGGCTAGTTGGATTATAGTCTGGATCGTGCGCAACACCGCCGGATGACTCGGGTCATAGAGATGAGCAATGCTGTCATTTCCCCGATCAACCGCCAAGAGATACTGGATCAGATCGTTGGTCCCAATACTGAGGAAAGAACAGTGCTCCGCGATCACGTCAGCCGTATAAGCGGCACTTGGAATCTCAATCATGCTACCGACCTCTATGTCCTTTAGGTAATTGATCCCTTTGTCCCGCAACTCTTCCTTGGCCTCTTCGAGAATCTGATTTGCCTCCAATAATTCTCGGACTCCGCTAATCATTGGATACATCAGCCTCGCCTTACCGTAAGTGGCTGCCCGCAGAACTGCTTTCAGTTGCTCTTTGAAGACCTCCGGGTTTTTCAAACAGTAGCGGATTGCGCGGAACCCCATGAAAGGATTCTCCTCCTTTCCAAACAAGTTGCCCGGTAGCGCCTTATCCCCTCCCAAATCGAGGCTTCGAATCACAACCGGCAATGGAGCGAGTTGCTCCACCACCCTCCGGTATTGGTCAAATTGGAGATCCTCAGAGGCAAGCGCCTGTCTTTCCCGAAGAACGATCCCTTCCGTGCGGAAAAGACCGACACCTTCGGCCCGACTATCGACGACGGCGGAAACCTCTCCTGCCTCTTCGATGTTGGCAAATATTCTTACCTTACTACCGTCAACCGTCTCGGAGGGCAAGGCGACCTTCGACTCGTACATCTTCCGAATCGAATCCCTTTTCTTCGAAATCTGTCCGTACCGATAAAGGGTCTCCTCCGAAGGGTTAAGAATAAGAATTCCTTCATAACCATCTATGATGACCGTATCGGAAATCTCAATCACCTCGCTGGCGTCTTCGACTCCGACCACCGCTGGCACTTTCATCGAGCGGGCCATGATCACCGCATGACTCGTTCTTCCTCCGCTCTCCGAAACGAACCCAAGGATCTTTTCCCGACTTACTTGAGCCACATCGGTAACGTTGATCGAGTTCGAGATCAAAACGTGAGGTTCAGAAAGAGCATCAGCCCCCATCGAACCGAGGCTCGTCTCCCCGAGAAGATTCGACAATACCCGCTTGGAGACATCACGAATATCCGCAACTCTCTCCCTCAGATACTCATCTTCCATCGAATCGAAAAATTCGATGTAGCGATCCGCCACCAATGCGAAACAATGCTCGATATTGTTTCCGGTCTCTTCAAACGCTGTGATAGTCTCATCAATGAGAGCCTTGTCCTCCAAAACTAAAAGGTGAGCGTCGAATATCTGCGCTTCGGACTCCCCGATCTTTTCCTGAATCTCATGACGCACCCGAAGGATCTGGGATCGGGTTGCCAGCAAAGCCTCTTCAAAACGTTCTTGTTCCCGCTCCCTCCTCGACTCGGGAACCTGATAGACCGGGACATCCACTTCCTGGTGCCGGTAAACAAAAGCTGGGCCAACCACTACTCCGGGCGCGGCCGGAATACCGTTCATTACGATTTCTTTGGTTTCGTCGGACACAGGAATTGAAGTGAGGCCCCTTCTTATCGCTGGCTATCTTCGGAAGTGAGAAATTCGGTTTCAATCATAAATCCTTTTCTTCCAAACAACCGCTTCTCAAGGCCAGAAAGAGCATCAAACTCCCTTTTCTCGCGATAGAGAGCAAAGCAACCGCTCCCGCTTCCAGTAATCCCGTAGGAAGAAATTCCCAATTCTTCGAACTCATCGAAAAGAGTATTGTAGAAAAAGTACTTTGCTCGAAGCGGCCGAGAAAAACTATTAGTGAGGGGACCCGCAAGACTACCTTCCTCGAGATTCTTGATCAATGAGGAAAGATCACTTTCGGCCCTTTCTGCGGGAACATATTCTGCCTCATTCGCCAAGGACTGAAAAAGCAAAGCCGTCGAGGCATGAAATCCCGGGTCAAATAATGCGATTTTCCAGTCGGCTAGGAGGGGCCGTAAGTCAGAGCGTTCTTCTATCCGTTCTCCCCTTCCCCGCATAATCACTGGATCTCCAGAAAGAAACAGCGGACAGTCAGAGCCAATCCCAGAGGCCAGCAGGTGCATCCGGCCTTTGTCCAGCGGTCTATCCACTAGCTGGTTCATCGCCTTTATCGCAGCGACCGCATTACTACTGCCTCCTCCAAATCCACCACCCAAGGGAATCCTCTTTTCAAGGCGAAAACGAAAGTGGGCCGAAATCCCAGTCTCTACCCTGAATTCCCGTGCCGCTTGCAGAACGAGATTCGATTCATCCAAAGGGGTGTTGGGGTCCGAGCATTGAAGCTCGTCTGATTCGGAAGAGATGATCTCAACAGAGAGGTCATCCCCATGGGCCAAAGGGGCGGCGAGCGAAACCAGGTCATGAAATCCATCGTCCCGCTTTCCGGTTACCGCGAGAAAGAGATTGATTTTTGCCGGAGAAAAGACCGCTACCATGCCGCCAGAGTGGGACAGAACGGTCGTCTCTACAAACTACAAAAGGTTGGCGAACCTGCCGCCAATTCCACGGTATAACACGTGAGTTATGAGGTGAGTTCAGGTGGTATGTTGCCCTTTTTGATACCAGCATGCCGAACCTCTCTACCACTGTGGAGATAGATCACTTCCTCAGCGATGTTGGTTGCATGATCTGCAATTCTCTCGAGAGACTTTGAGATAAAGACCAACTCGAGAAGGGTCTCAGTCTTGTGGTTACCTTCTGAAAGCATATCCGTGAACGCTTGAAAGTTGCTTCGGTTCATCGAATCCACCTGCTTGTCACGCCGAATGATCGAAACGCACTTTTCAATATCTTCATCGATGAAAGCTTCAATCGACTCCCTTAGCATCTCTACAGCTAGGGATGCCGCCTGCGGAACTGCGACAAGGTTATCCGGTACTGAATTACCATTTGCAGCGGAATTCAAAATCCGGCCGATCCGTTTTGCCATACTGGAAGCTTCGTCCCCTATCCGCTCGAGATCGTGTGAACATTTGATCGCGACCGCGATCAAGCGGACATCGGCTGAGACCGGTTGAAAAAGAGTCATGTAACGAACGGCTTCTTGGTCGATTTTCAGCTCGAGCTCGTCAATCTCTCCATCAAGGTCGATGACCTCACTGGCAATAGAGGCATCTTTGCGTTCCAGTGCTTCCATCGCTCTACGGGTGCTGTGCATCGCCTTTTCGGCCATAAAAACGAGATCTTGGCGAATGGTTTCCAGTTCGGTGTGAAAATTGCGTTCCATATCAGATTAGTTGTTAAAGTGTCCGGTCGGTCCTTCCTTACCCAAAGCGCCCGGAAACGTAAGCCTCCGTCTGTTCTTCAGTGGGGTTCATAAATATTTTCTCAGTGGAATCATACTCTACCAGCTTCCCGAGGTAAAAGAAAGCGGTCCGGTCCGAAACCCGGGTCGCCTGTTGCATGTTGTGAGTAACGATAACGATCGTATATTCCTTTTTCAGCTCACTGATCAGTTCCTCCACTTTCGCAGTGGCGATCGGGTCGAGTGCGGAGCAGGGTTCATCCATCAGGAGAATATCGGGTTCAACCGCGAGGGATCGGGCAATGCAAAGACGTTGCTGCTGGCCACCGGACATTCCCAAGGCACTGTCATTTAACCGATCTTTCACCTCATCCCAAAGAGCGGCTCCTCGCAGACACTTTTCCACGACTTCATCCAGGGTGGACCTCTTGTTGATCCCCTGAATACGAAGTCCATAGGCAATATTCTCGTAAATGGACTTCGGGAAAGGATTGGACTTTTGAAACACCATCCCCACTCGTTTTCGGAGTTCAATCACATCAATATCGTCATGGTTGATGTTCACCTCCCGAATCTTGATTTTACCGGACGTGATTCGCGCAACTGCGACGAGATCGTTCATCCGGTTGATACAGCGGAGAAGTGTGCTCTTCCCGCAACCCGACGGCCCGATGAAGGCGGTCACTTCACGCTCCTTCATATCAAGGTCGATGTTGAAGAGAGCCTGTTTCTCTCCATAGGCAAAACTAAAGTCTTCAACCTCAATGATGGTCGGTGCTTCGGTCGAAATATTGGTGTCGTTCTCGCTCATTATATTCGTCGATGGAAAATCTAGGGGCCTACCACTGATACTTCTTACGGGCTCTCACCCGAAGAACAATGGACGCGAATGCGATCAGGCCGACAATAATCATAAAGATGAATGCAGTGCCGTACTGCATCTTTTCCGTGTATTCATTCTGGGGTATTTTCAGGCTTACTACGTAGATGTGGTAAGGAAGAGCCATGACTGGCTCCATAAACATATTCCAAAACCCTTTGTCCCAAGGCATTCCGGGAGCCGAGGCAAACGCGGCCGTAAACATGATTGGCGCCGTTTCACCTGCTACCCGCGTGATACCGAGGATCGATGACGTCAGAATCCCCGGCATGGCGTAGGGAATGACGTTGGTTCGGATCGACGTCCATTTCGTGGCACCCAAGGCCAAGGAACCCTCTCGAAAGCCTTTCGGGATCGCTCGAAGCGATTCTTCACTCGCCGCGATGATCACCGGTAGTACCATGAATGCGAGGGTGAAGGCTCCCGCAAGAAGCGAGACGTTCCATCCTTCAAAACTGAATGATACTGACCCTAAAGCTGTCGTAACTGGCTTCGGAATGGGCGTGCCCTCTCCAAACGGTCGCAAAGAAACGACTTCCTTTCCTGGCAAGGGAATCCCGAAGAGTTTCCACCGTTCGACGATGACCTGAAAGTCTTTTGCATCCGGGAAGCTGGAAACCTCTGCCTCAGACGTGAGATCCTCCGCTTCTGCCATCGAAACCACTTCTACCGTCTGAACGTTCTTGATCGGAGTCTTGAATGAGAAAAGCGTAGCTTCCTGAGGATCATCTGTGAAAACCGGAGCCGTAAGAACGAAAGCACCAAAACCAAAGATCCCGAAGACAATCGAGGGAACACCCGCAAGATTCAGAATCGAAAGCCGAATCGTGCTGAGAGTCCGGCCGGGCTTCGAATATTCGCTCAAGAAGACTGCTGCCAGAGTTCCGAGAATCAATGCGATGATGACGGCACCAATTGTCAGCAAGAAGGTTCCGACGATATTCGGGAGAATTCCCCCTCCCGAGTAGGCAAACACCTTCGAACCCAAGCTCTCGGTCAAAGGAATTCCCTTATCTCTTCTCCATTGATCAAAGACGGTCGAAGACTTTTCATACTCCTGGTAGGAGGTAATCTTTAAGTTGACTCCTTCGTCGCTGAGAAACTTGAAAAACCCGTCCGGATCCAAAGGAGGTTGCTCAACGAAGTTGAAAAGGAAGGTGAACTTTCCGTCATGATAGTCGATCTGCGAAATGGCACGATTCTCTGCGCGAACCATCTGGTTGAGTTGCTCACCGGAAACCTCCTGGGTTCCTTCTGCATCCTCTACCGTATACCAATCAAAGACGTAAAGGGTCTCCGGGAAGCCAGTGAAGAACTGAGTATTTATGAAAGGGAAGGAAGCCCGGAAGATCGTTTTTGAACCGTTCCAAGCGATATCGGCAAAAATATAAGTTGCGAAAAGAATGATCCCGTAGGTAATCGCCCGAAAGAACCAAAAGGACACCGCCTGAACTCTCTTTGCCCGGGTAGGCCTGCGACCAAAGGGAGACTTCTCGACCTTTTCTTTTTCTGTCATTGAATCTTCCATTGGATATCCTCAATCAGCTGAAAGCTTGAAGCGTTTCACGATTTTCTGCGCCAAAAAGTTGATGACTAGTGCAACGAAGAAGAGAACAATACCGACCATAAACAACGCTCGATAGTGTAGACTGCCGTTAACCACCTCCGGAAGTTCCTGAGCAATGATCCCCGTCATCGTATGGACCGGTTCAAAGATAATCGCTGGCCCTAAGCCAAGATCGGGAATCTTGATCCGATTTCCCGCGACCAGGAGCACGACCATGGTCTCTCCAATCACGCGGCCAAATCCGAGAAGACACGCTGAGATGATGCCAGAAAGGGCAGTCGGAACAATAACCCTGAGCGTAGTCTGCATCGAAGTCGCACCCATCGCAAAGGACGCTTCTTTAAAGGCGCGGGGAACGTTATTGATCGCGTCTTCTGTCAAAGTGAAAATCGTTGGCACTGCCATTAAGGCGAGAAGAACTCCCGCGACGAACGCATTGAGTCGTTGCTCCAGGCCCAACAGGTTCTGCAGGACCTCTCCAAAAACTACGATCCCGAAGAATCCAAGGACTACCGAGGGAAGCGCTTCAATGAACTCGATGTAGGGTTTGATAAGGTTCTGCTCCCTCCGTGTCGCAATCTGATTCACGTAGATCGCTGCGCCCACGCTGAAGGGAACCGAAATACCGATTGCGATGACCGCAATCAAAAATGACCCGGTAAAAAGAGGAATGATCCCGTAAAACTCCTGCCAAGCAGTGCCAGTCAGCCATTTTTTACCGAAAAGAAAAGCGGTGACGGACTTGTAGAGTGGAACATTCTCAAACTGCTTCCAGTTCTCCAGTTTTTCAATGTACCCTGGGAAAGTATCCAGATACTGAGGGAGAAGCTCTCGAAAGCGATCAACGTCTTTCTGGAATTTCTCAATCGTCGCATCCGGAACCTTACTTTGCAGGGCAACCAGTTCGCTTTCCAAAGCAGAAGTGACTTCAATGTACTCGTCGAAGAAAGCCTTCAGGGGGGCTACCCGATCCCGCCAATACTCTTCAGTAAAATCAATGATGGAAATGTTTGCAGCCAACTCTGGTTGACCGTTTCGAATCAAATTGTCTCTTCGCTCGATATTCGACTGATTCGCGTAGAAATTGTCTTTCGTTTCCTTGGCAACTGAGCGCATTCGGGAAAGCAACCTCTCCAAGGGCCGGCCCGCCGCGGTAAACTCTTGGCCAAACTCAAACTCGTCGGCGAGCTCCTCCTTCACCTCGGCAAACTCCATCCCCTGTTTGTAGAAGATCGCAATCTGGTCGTTGCGGATCTTGTCGTAGAACTGCTTGAGCGCGATGTAGTCGCCCGTCTGCTCTCCCACGATGTCGACATATTGCAGTCCGGCCCGCTGGTATACCGTTAGATCCTCTCGGTACTGCCCGAAGAATCCTGCCCCTTCCTTGAAAAGGAAGATGGTAATCAGAGCGAGGATCAGGAGAGCAACAAAGGCGTTACTCCCGAAGAAGTATCGAATGAAATCGCCCTTATCGAGGCCTAGAACTCGAAAGCGATCGGATTTACGAAGAGAATCGCTCGAAAAGTCGCTTTTCGTTTCGGATTTTTTCTCAGCCATTGAGATTGTGCCGTTGGAAGGGTTTGAAGAGTCTTACTCTAGAAAAGGATTCCTGATAAAGCTAGAAAACCTAAAGGTTGTTCCGATTTCGGAAAAAAAGAGGATCGCAGGGGTAGGCCTACGATCCTCCAAAAAAGCAAAACTGCCTTGATCCCTTACTTGACGGGAATGAAGTCGTTCTTCCGAACGATCTGTTGACCAGCAAGGCTGAGAGAGAAGTTCATGAACTGCGCCACATCCGTTTCGGTCGGAAAGCCGTTGGTGAGAACGAATAGTGGGCGAGCCATTGGATATTTGGGATTGTCAGGAGCAAGTCCGTCGACTGGGACAACCTTGACGCCAGGAGTGTTGATGTAGGCGAGTCCCACATAGCCAATCCCATTCGGATTGTTGGCGACTTCAGAAGCGATTTGCTCGTTACCGGCCATTTTCTGGGCGTTTGGAGCATACTCGCGACCGTCCATTCCCATTTCCTTAAACACAGCGTAGGTGCCGGAAGCGGTGTTGCGAGTGTACGTCGAGATCTGACCGGGCTTTCCAGTCATCGATGCCCAGTCAGTGGTATCCCCAGTGAAAATCTCTTCCACCTGATCCAAAGTGATGTCCGTGATCGGGTTCGACTCATTCACGATGATAGCGATTCCATCAAGACCAACCGTGGTCTTCATGATGTTTACACCATTCGCTTCTGCCTTCGCCATTTCGGAGTCCTTAACGTCACGGCTCGACATTCCGATGTCGGCAGTACCATCGATGATCGCCGCAACACCGGTCGAAGACCCTTCAGCTGCAATAGCGAAGTCGATCGTCGGGTGCTGGACCTTGAAGGCTTCTGCGATCTGAGGAATCATCTTGGCACCGAGAGTGTCGGAACCCTTGATGATGATCGTGTCAGCGACTGCGGACGAAACCGCGAATCCTGCTGCCAAACCAACAGAAGAGAGGAGTTTTAATTTCTGATTCATGCGTTCAGTTTTTTCTGATTGTGGATTTTAAGTATCAGTGATGCTGGAAACAGCCAGCCCCTCATTGATTGATGACGCCCGCATGCGGAACAAGGCCAAAGCCCGCTCCATCTGTTACATTGCCGTAACAAGAAATTGCACCCCTTCCGTTCCGCGAGTTTCTACCGAACCAGCGGAAGAATTATATCGAAACACGTGCCTTCCGCCCCCGTCCAAATGAGCTCAATATTACCTCGGTGGGAACGTATGATCCTTTTAGCGATCGAAAGGCCCAAGCCGGAGCCATCTTTCCGCCCAGTAAGAAAGGATTCGAAGATCCTGTCTCCGATTTCGGGAGCAATTCCATCACCCGTATCCGCAATGGATATTCGCACTTTCCGGTCCTCTTCCGGGTCCAGGCGGACACGGATTTCGCCACCATTCGGCATCGCTTCGATGGCATTGATAATCAGGTTCAACAGAGCCTGCTGTATCTGGCCTTTGTTCACGTCCACTTCGGCATCCCTCAGATCCGGGTGACGGGTGAAACGAAGTCGAACATCCGACTGAAAGAGTTTCATTCTGACCAACTGCAAAGTCTCCCGAACGATCTCCTCCACCTTAAACCGTCCGCGCATGCCATCTCCCGACTTTCCGAAATCGAGAACGCGGCTGACGATCGTCTCTAGCTGAGAGATTTTTTCCCCGATAATACGAACGTCCTCCTTTCGGGGATCTTCTACTGAAAAGTCGAAATCAACCGACTTGAAGAGTAGCTGCATCACAGTTAGCGGGTTGCGGATCTCGTGGGCAATCTCAGCAGATAAAAGCCCTAGTGTGGTCAATTTGTCATTACGGTTTAATTTCTCCTCCGTTTCAAATATCCGGCGGTAGAGGCGTGAGTTTTCAATCGCCACCGCACCAAGACTGGCAATTCCCGAAACCACTTTCTTTTCATCGTTATTGAAGCGATGAACCTTGTCGGTGTACGCACAAAGAACTCCAACTCCCCGATCTTCATAGACCAAGGGAGTTGCCAGCATCGAAACCAGTCCAAACTTTTGAACCATCGGCACAAAGTGGTGCTCCTCTGTCCGCGCTAAATCGAGAACCTCCACCTGCCTCCGGTGCCTGATTGCAGTACCAACAGTGCTCTCATCAAGAGACAAACGCTCCCTGTAAGGATCATCCCATCCGTCACCACGTATTGAATACATCTCGAGGAACTTTCCTGCTTCATCCAGAAGGAAGATCGCAGCGAATCGGGCGTTGATTAAATCCCGGGTAGCTTTCGCTATCGCGTCGAGGATTGTGCCCAGGTCCGTCTTGGAGATGATCGAACGCCCGACCTGCAGCAAAGCATCCATCTGGCGGACAGTGGTCCGGAGCTGCCGAACCACCCAGAGTTGCTGAATTGCTCGAGTGGCCTCTCTCGTCAGCAAACGGAGAAGGAGAACATCCTTATCAGAGAAGGTATTGGGCTTGTCGCTATCAAGGTTCACGACTCCAATCACCTGGCCTTTATCCTCCATCGGAACGGCAACCTCGCTCCGGATATCCGTCCGAATTGCAACGTAGCGAGGATCTTTGTGGGTGTCAGTGACGAGAAGCGGTTCACCATGCAAAGCAACCCAACCGGTCACTCCGATCCCTAATTTGAGCGGGAAATCAATAATCTCCTGCGGCAGGCCACTGGCAGCCTCGATCCGGAGCTCGCGGCTGTCCGGGTGAATCAGAGCCACCGAGGCACTACTTGCACCGAAAACCCTGACCATCTCCTCCAAAATCACCGAGAGGGCACTTTGGGGATCATCGGTTTCCCCAACCAAACTACTGATCCGGTAGAGAGATTCGACCGTCCTGCCATCAACCTCCGAAACACTCATGAAACTACCCCATTCGTTTCTACCAGATCATCAGTCGTAAACAGCCACTCTACGAACTTAGCGACCGTAGAAAACACAGGCCACTTACTTTCTTTATGGCGGTTTGGCTCGGCGATCAAAACGCCATGGACATCTGCAGCAAGACCTGCCTCTACGTCAGATGCACGATCTCCAATCATCCAAACACGCGAGGGCTCAAGATTGTGTTTAGCGATCATTTCCAAGATGAATCGTGGTGACGGCTTCCGGTAGACCGGAGGATCTTCAGGTGTCTCAGGCGCGATACAAATTTCGTCAAAACCGCCGGTAAGCCCGAGTCTCACCTCGGTCGCACGATTACACGCCTCCGCATCTTCCATGCTGAAATACCCCCGTCCAATTCCGCTCTGGTTGGTAAATAAAAAAAGTAAAAGTCCCGCCTTTCTGCAACGCAAGAGAGCTTCTCCAGCACCCGGCAGCGGCTCCACTTTAGAAGGATCAGACAGGTAATTCTGATCGCGGATCAAAGTCCCATCCCGGTCTAAAAACAAAGCCCCCTGAGACACCGGACTCACAAAGACGACTCTGCCCCCTGAACAAAATCGCGATCAGGGTGCCGCGACAGAAAATCCAGTATCTCCTCGCTGTTGACTGTTGCTGTTCCCACCTTCGCCACGACTACACCCGCAGCGAGATTCGCCAACCGTGCCGCCGTCACGAGATCAGCCCCAGCAGATAGTGCGAGGAGCAGGGAAGCTATGACTGTATCTCCAGCCCCTGAGACATCGAACACCTGCCGGGCATAAGTGGGAATGATCTGGTCAACCCTACCTTCCGTGCTCAAGAGGATACCCTCGGCTCCAAGAGTAATGACCAGACTGCCTGGCTGATAATTTTCCCAAATTTGAGCGCAAACCTCCTCATACGGGAAGGCGCCCCGGTGCTGAGAGGAAAAACCAGCCAATTCAAGTGCTTCCGTCCGGTTCGGGGTGATCACGTCAATTCCTGAAAACCGAAGCCTCCTCCGTGGCTTTGGGTCAAGAGCGACAGGAACTCCTTGTTGCTCTGCCTTTCTCAAAACGGCCTCGACGATGCCATCGCGCACTGCTCCTTTGCCGTAATCAGACAACAAGACCGCTGCGCAATCGGATACCGCAGACTGAATAGTGTCCAGAGCTTCCTTGCCATCCAAACGATAACTTTCCGCATCTGCTTCCCGATCAATTCGGCAAAGCTGTTGATTCCTCACCATCACTCGGGTCTTCCGAATCGTGGGAAGATTTTCGGAGACAAAACCGTTGCACCTCTCGACTTTGGCAGCGGTTAAGATTTCGGACAATTTTACGCCTGCCTCATCCTTTCCGGTCCAACCGGCAAGGACTGCACTGCCACCCAGAGAGGCAATGTTCAGAGCAACGTTTGCGGCTCCTCCAGCAGCGAACGAATCCTTTGTTACATCGACCACGGGAACGGGTGCCTCCGGAGAAATTCGGGACGCATCGCCCCAGATGTAATGATCCAACATAACATCTCCGATAACGAGAACTCTCCTGCCCGTCAGTTTTTCCAACAACTCCTTCATTACGGTGATCTAAAGACCCTACGCGATCTCCCACTCTCTGGGATGAGCCGATAGCATTTCCATTCCGTTTTCCTGAACCACGACCACATCCTCAATTCGACAGCCTCCCAAGCCTGGATAATAAAGGCCCGGCTCGATCGTTGTGACCATTCCCGACTCAAGACTGAAAGGTTGTCGCGATACCCGTGGCTCTTCGTGAATCTCCAGACCGAGTCCATGTCCAGTTCCATGAAAAAATCCGAAGTAGCCTTTCTCGTTTTTACCTGTCTCGAAACCAGCTTTCTCAAATGAGTCGTTGACTGAACGGTGGATTTCAAGTCCGTCCACCCCAGAAGAAACCGTTGCCAAAGCCATCTCCTGAGCCACGCGCACCGCGTCGACCAGCTTCCGCTGTTGAGGCGAAGCTTTACCCTTTAAAAAGGTGCGAGTCATGTCACCAAAGTATCCGGTTTGCTCACTTCTGGGAAAAATATCGACGATAATCAGAGAATCCGCTGGAAGTGCCCCAGACCCGCGCTCGTGAGGATCGCACGCCTGATCTCCACCGGCAACAATGGTGCCTTCCGCCAAACATCCATGCTTGAGACAGTAAACAGCGATCATTTGACGGACATCCTCCGATCGCAAGAGGTCCCCTTCATACCAAAGACTACCGTCCTTGATTGCGGCCTCAGCCAAAACCCTGTGCACCTCATCGAACGCACCAGAGATCACGTTATTTACACTCCGGATGAATTCCTGTTCTGAAACACTCTTCCGCAACCGATCTTTGAAGACTGGTCGGCTGCTGAATTCTAGGCCGAAACTTCCTTCCTCTTTCAGGTCACAGGCGATCTTGCCCGGAAAGTCGTCCGGAACTCGGATACTGCTTACTCCATGCTCAGAAGCCAAAAAGAGAATCTGCCGAGCAATATCATTTCCCGCACCAGACTCCTTCATCAACTCCTCTAGAGGCAACACCACATCAAACTTGCCCTCTTTCTGTCCCCGCCCGAATTCAAGGGAGGAAAGGGCGGCAAAACGCTTCCCTTCTATCTCAAAAGCAAGAAAAGGATCCGGCGCACGAAATCCACCCCAGTAAAAAAGATCAGCGTCTCTTTCAGGACTGGCATAAAAGGCCAACATCTCTCGGGACGATTCATTCATTAGTAATGAAGGAGGTTGAAGACCTTACCAAGCTACGGCAATGCCGGATCACCCCTCCAAAAACCACGAGAATTCTTTTAATCTTCAACAGCAGTCTTCCTATCATTTCAGCACATGATCGAAAGAAACATGCGGTCTTCCCAACTGGTGAAACCGATTGTTCAATGATTCCACACGGGTATTTCAATAGTAATGTGGGACAAGGTCAGAATGGATGCAATTAGAGCCACGGGGTAATATGGAAACCACACCACTCTGACGGAGCGGACTAAAAGTCCGCGCTCCATTGTGGTGGTCTTGAGGAGCGCGGACTTGTAGTCCGCATCCGTGCCATTAGCCCGATACCCCGCACTTGTAATTACACCCGGTCAGGAGATCACTTCGGTATCCCAACAAAGCAATTCCTCCCTCTAAACCAGACTCTCTTCGCGATTGCCGAGTCATCTCTTATCTCTATTCTTTCAGGCTTCAAATTGTGAAATCAGAGACCAAAACCCCAGCCGCAGGAGTCCTCAGGATGACCGCTCTACCGCTTTTCCTAGTTTATTTGCTAGGTGCGGGGACCGGTTGTGATGTCGTTCCCGAGAGAGCTGGATCAGAAGACAAGTTCCTCATACCGATTGCGAGTCAGGCTGCACACCTCGAGCTCGCTTTGACTATCCCCGAAAAACAGGAGGGACTAAAAAACCGGGACAGTTTAGGCGAAGATGATGGGATGGCCTTTCTCTACCAAAGCCCCCAAAAAGCGAGTTTCTGGATGAAGGATACGTTCATTCCCCTGGACATTGGCTTCTTCACAGGAGATGGCATTCTTCGCGAAGTTCATCAAATGCACCCTCACGTTGAAGTGCCAGTCCGCTCCTTTCGTGACGACATCGTGATCGCCGTCGAAATGAACAAAGGTTGGTTTCAGGAGAAAGCGATCGGGCCTGGGGCAAGTATCGACCTTCAAGCCCTGAAAACGGGTATTCGGGAAAGAGGTGAAGACCCGGAATCGTTCGCGATCAAAGCCGACCAATGAAAGACCTAACATCAATACAGGACGAAAACGATAACACTGCTGACATCGCGTGGTATTGCCTCCGTTGCCAAACCAAAAAAGAGCATCTTGCCGGAGCCCATATTCGAAGTCGGGTGGGCATCGAGGTTTTTGCACCTCGCATCACTTTCACTAAAAATACTCGCAAGGGTAAAGCGCGCTTCACCGAGGCTCTTTTTCCCGGATATCTTTTCGCCGCTTGCACGATCGATCTGCACCTTCGGCACCTTCTCTCCATCCCCGGGGTGATTGGCATTGTCCGTTACGGAAACCATGTTCCTCCTGTTCCCGGAGAATTCATCGATGAGCTGCGGTCCCGTATACCGAACGAAACTTTCGATAGCCCGGATCCGATCATTGAGGTGGGAGCGGCGGTTACCATAACAGAGGGACCTTTCAAGGATTTGCAGGCAGTGGTTTCGGAAGTACTTCCAGCGCGGGATCGTATTCGCATCCTTCTGGAGTTTCTCGGGAGACAGACCGAGGTGGAAGTCTCGCCCGATACCGTTTTTCCCGATGAAGCTACCCCGAAACGGGGATTCTAGTCCCGCCAACCAGCCTTTTCTTCCCAGGAAGAGCCCTGCTCACGCCAAGGATACCAACCGTTTGTCAACGGCCATTTTTCTTTGCACTCAACCGCAACTCGTTCACTCTTAACCCTTATGGAATTACAAAACACAGGCCTCGGAACCCGTGCTCTTCACGCCGGCCAAAATCCTGATCCCACAAACGGCGCCCGCGCTGTACCCCTCCATCAAACGACAAGTTTCGTTTTCCGCGATACGGAACACGCGGCCAATCTTTTTGGACTCAAGGAGCTAGGGCATATTTACACCCGTCTGAATAATCCGACAAACGATGTCCTCGAACAGAGACTTGCCGCACTAGAAGGAGGAACCGGGGCACTCGCTCATTCAAGCGGTCAGGCCGCAATCACCGACACGATTCTCACCATTATGGGTGCAGGAGATCACATGGTCTCTGTTTCCCAGCTTTACGGCGGCACCTACAACCTCTTTCACTACACCCTTCCCAAGCTCGGTATCGAAGTTTCGTTCGTCGATGTCGACGATCCGGAGGCTTTTCGCAAAGCACTTAAGCCGAACACTAAACTGTTCTACGGGGAAGGTTTAGGTAACCCGCGACTCAACATTTTCCCTTTCGAAGAAGTCGCCGCGATAGCTAAAGAAGCTGGGGTGCCTCTTGTAATCGACAACACAGCGCTCAGTCCAATCCTCAACCGCCCACTCGAATGGGGCGCTAATGTCGTCGTCCATAGCACGACCAAGTTTATCGGTGGACACGGAACTTCGATTGGAGGAATCGTCGTCGATGGAGGGAACTTTGACTGGGGTTCTGGAAAATTCCCCGGATTCACCGAGCCCGATCCAAGCTACCATGGTCTGGTTTACTGGGACACCTTCCAAAATTTTCCGCCTCTCGGCGGAGCCAACGTAGCCTTCATCCTAAAAATGCGTCTCCAGCTCCTCCGTGACATCGGAGCCTGCCCCTCCCCCTTCAATTCTTGGATGAAACTACAAGGGCTTGAAACCCTTCATCTTCGCATGGAGCGTCACTGCGAGAATGCAATGAAGGTTGCTGAGTTTCTGGAAGGGCATGATCAAGTTGAGTGGGTGAATTACCCCGGTCTGTCATCGAGCCGCTACCATGAACTCGCGAAAAAATACATGGCCCCCGGCATGTACGGAGCACTTGTAGGATTTGGCGTGAAAGGAGGAATCGAAGGTGGAAAGAAGTTCATCGAGAACCTCAACCTGTTCAGCCATCTTGCCAACATCGGCGATGCAAAGTCTCTTGCAATCCACCCGGCTACTACGACCCACAGCCAGCTCACCTCGGAGGAACAGATCGATTCCGGAGTGACCGAAGACTACGTTCGTCTTTCTGTAGGGATCGAGAACTGTGAGGACATTTTGGCAGACATCCAGCAAGCCTTGGAGAGCTAAGGTGCAAGAGCCATCCGTCTCGTCACAAGCTGGCTTCGGTTCGCTCGCTCTGTGGGTTGGCATCTGGGCAATCGTCATCAGCTTGGTATGCCTTTATCTTGGTATCGATGCGCGAAACGTAGCGAAGGATTCCGAACGCCGTCTTGAGCGCACGGTGGAGCTGCTGGATGAAAGCGAGGAGAAAGTCGTCCAACTCGAGATGCAGGTGCGGGAGAGTCTTGAGTTGAGCACTCAACAACTTCAGGAAATGAGCTTTTCGGTCGAGCAGAACGCCAATCGGATTGAGACCAACACGACCCAGATCACGTCGACCCGCCGGGTCGCGTCCGAGCTGATCAACGGTCTTACCTCCCAAAAGGAAGCCATTACGGATCTTGCGATGCGAATTCCCGCCATACCTCAGGATGTGCAGATCGTTCGCGAACCGGCGCCCGAACCAGAAACAATCGACGATGGGCCGGCTTCGCCTGAACCTTCGACCGCAACAGCCGTTTCTGTCCAAGAATCAGCGCCACCCACTTATACAGTTAAATCTGGAGATACCCTGGTCGATATTGCCCGCAGGTTGAATTTTAGTGTTCCTGATCTTCTGGATGCCAATCCAACCATTGATCCCAACGTAATCCGGGTTGGACAGAAGTTGAATCTTCCGGAATAACCGGGGATTTATGCACGCAGACTGCGATCAGTACGATTCCGCTAAAATTGAGGAATTTTGGCAGCGGTATTGGGAAAAAAACGCTACCTTCCGCGCTGAGGATCCTACCAATAAACCGAAATTCTACGGTTTGGACATGTTCCCCTACCCCTCGGGTGCCGGACTGCATATCGGTCATCCCGAAGGTTACACCGCGACCGACATTGTCTGCCGCTTCAAGAAGGCTTGCGGATTCAACGTCCTTCATCCCATGGGCTGGGATGCGTTCGGCCTTCCCGCCGAGCAGTACGCCATCAAGACTGGCACCCACCCTGCTCAAACGACCGCGTCCAACGTCAAAAACTTCCGAAAGCAGATCAAACAAATCGGATTCGCCATCGACTGGAGTCGCGAAATCAACACAACCGACCCGGATTACTACAGGTGGACCCAATGGATCTTCCTTCAACTGTTTCGACTCGGACTGGTTTACGTTGATGAGCGCCCCGTCTGGTGGTGCCCGGAGCTTCGGTCGGTTCTGGCGAACGAAGAAGTGGTGCAAGGGAGATCAGAAGTAGGCAACCATCCTGTTGAACGCCGCAACCTGAGTCAGGTCGTCCTGAGAATAACCGCCTATGCGGATCGTCTACTGGACGGGTTGAAAGACCTTGATTGGCCGGACTCTACCAAACGGCAGCAGAGGGCATGGATTGGAAAGAGTGAAGGTGCGGAAGTTGAGTTCACCATCGATGTTGGCCTTCGTCCGAAGGTAACGGTATTCACAACCCGGCCGGACACTCTTTTTGGAGCCACTTACCTTGTACTTGCTCCCGAGCATCCTCTCGTCGATTCAATTACCAGCCAATCAAGAAGAGAAGAGGTAGAGGCTTACCGCGAGAGCGCACGTTCCAAAAGCGACCTTGATCGAACGGATTTGGCGAAGGAGAAAACGGGAATCTTCACCGGTGCGCACGCGATCAATCCGGTCAATGGCGGGCGGATTCCGGTCTGGGTAGCCGACTATGTACTCGCAAGTTACGGAACCGGTGCCATCATGGCCGTGCCCGCACACGACGAAAGGGATTTTGAATTTGCCAGCGAGTTCCAACTACCTGTCCAACGGGTGATTGAACCTAAAAACTCAGGGGGTAATGGTCATTCTCCTGAATTGCCGTTCACAGAGAAAGGACACCTTGTCCACTCGGGTGACTTTTCGGGACTTCCTTCGGACGAAGCGGCGGGAAAGATCACCCATTACCTCGAGTCTCAGGATTCTGGAAAAGCATCCGTAAATTATCGCTTGCGCGATTGGATTTTCTCGCGCCAACGCTACTGGGGGGAGCCGATTCCTTTGGTTTGGGTGGCCGAAGAAAGCTGGAAAAAAGCAGCTGACGATCCGGAATCGCCGGTAGGGCGTTGCTTACCGATTGAACCAGTAACCTGTCTTGTTGATGGTGCCGTCCGCTTCGCCCTTCCCGTTCCTCCCGAAAGGCTTCCACTTACGCTTCCAGAAGTAGAGAGCTTTCAACCATCAGGAACCGGTGAGAGCCCTCTCGCAGCCATACCCGATTGGCTCCATGTGTGGTTCAACGTAAAGACAGGTGAAACCCGTCCACTTTCGGAAGGAGATTGTCCGGGTGATGACTGGGTCTCTTCTCGCCGAGAGACCAATACGATGCCGCAGTGGGCGGGATCATGCTGGTATCAACTCCGCTACATGGATCCGGATAATTCCAATGCACTTGTTGATCCGGAAAAGGAGCGCTATTGGCAAAGTCCTGACTTGTATATAGGCGGCGCTGAACATGCGGTCCTTCATCTTCTTTATGCGCGGTTCTGGCACAAAGTCCTCTTCGACGTAGGCGCAGTTTCGACCGACGAGCCTTACCGCAAACTCTTTCATCAGGGAATCCTTCTGGGGGAAGACGGCGAAAAAATGTCGAAGAGTCGCGGAAACGTGATCAACCCCGAAGTCGTTATCGACGAATATGGCGCCGACTCCCTTCGTCTATTCGAGATGTTTCTCGGACCACTCGAAGACATGAAGCCTTGGAACCCTTCCGGGATCGAAGGGGTATCTCGGTTCCTCAAGAAGGTTTGGAGGTCGTTTATCGGGATGGATGGAAAAAAATCCGAACGGATTCAATCCGACGTTGATGAAACTGCCGAGAACCGCCGGATTCTCCACGAAACGATTCACAAGGTAACCGAGGATATTCGCGGCCTACGTCTGAACACCGCAATTTCACAGATGATGATCTGTATCAACCAGCTGGCCAAATCCGAGACGATCCATCTCGAGACCGCAAAGCAGTTTATTCAGCTCTTGGCTCCCTTCGCACCTCATTTGTCCGAAGAGATCTGGTCTCGCCTGGGCGGCATTCCGAGTATATCCATGCATCCGTGGCCCGAAGCTGACCTCTCCCTTCTGACCAAAGACACGGTTACCTATGTCATTCAGGTGAACGGAAAAGTGAGGGCAGAGATGGTGTTCGATAAAGAAGCCGGCAAGGACATGGTGCTAGCCGAAGCGAGAACAGCCGAAAGAGTTTCTGCGTTTCTAGAGGGGAAAGAAATCCGCAAGGAAATCTTCGTCCCAGGCAAGATCGTAAACTTCGTCGCGAACTAGAATTCTCCCGCGGGTGTTCGTCCGCGATAAATCCTCAGAACGAGAGGTGAAGAGCCCTACGCCTTCTTTTCTGATTCGGGAGTGGTGGAAACAGCTGTATCAATCGGAGGTTTCGCCTTTTTTTCGGAAGGCTCCTCGTCCATCGCTGTCCTAATCTCCTCTTCCACTTCTGTAGTCGCCTTCTTAAATTCGCGCAGGGATTTACCCATAGAGCGAGAGAGCTCGGGCAACCTTTTCGCGCCGAACAAAAGAAGAACGATGAGAAGGATCAGGAAGATTTCCATCGCCCCGAGGTTTTGAACGAATCCTAACATGTCTCAAACATGCACCAACGCTGCCGAATTGTAAAACAAAACCGTCAACCTGCGTAAAACGTAAATCGAGGGAAAATTACCCCGCCAGGTCTCTTGCTTACTGAATCGAACCAGTCCACCATTTTTCTATGATTGCTCAAAAAGACCATCCGTTTCTTTCCGAAACCCGGCCCGTGAATTGGTCCTCACTGACCGCAGAAGCACTCTTGCCGGATATCGAGGCAGCACTGGTGGCAGCCGAGGACGGTCTGAGCAAGATAGAAGGCGTTCCTTTGGAAGCAGCCACCTATGAAACCGTCATTGTTGCCATGGAGAAAGCAACGGAACCGCTTTCGGACGCGTGGAACCTTGCTGGCCACTTGAGCAGCGTTCGAATGGATGATGAGTTTCGCGAGGCCTACAACAAGGCATTGCCGAAGGTGAGTGACTTTTATGCAGGGATCTGTCTCCGAGAGGAACTCTGGGTCCGCGTGTGCAAGATAGCTGATGAAGGACCGCAGCCATCCGACCGAGCTCAGCAGCGTCATCTGGCAGAGACAAAAAGAGACTTTGAAGAAGCGGGAGCTCGACTGAGCCCTGTCGAGAAAGAACGTCTACGGACAATCGAATCCGATCTCGCTGCAACCACTCAGAAATTCACTGAGAATGTTCTCGATTCGACTGAAGCCTGGGAAAAAACCGTCGATGATCCGTCTCTTTTGGATGGGCTGCCACCAACTGTCCTTCACGCAGCCCGCGAAGACGCAAAATCCCGAGGCTTGGGAACTGAAGACAAGCCAGTCTGGCGCTTCTCCCTACAGGCACCCTCTTACATTCCGGTTCTTCAATACGCCCACTCCGAAGAACTCAGGAAAGAGATTTGGAAGGCAGCAAGCGAGATCGGTGACACCGAAAAATACAACAATCGACCACTTATTCTGGAAATTCTGAGCCTAAGAAAAGAGAAAACAGATCTTCTAGGTTTTGATACTTTTGCGGATTACACTACAGGAAGAAGAATGGTTAAAGAGGGGCGGGCTGCGCTCTTATTCGTTGAGGATATTCATAGCCGAGTTTCCAAAAAGTTTCGTGCCGAAGTAAACGAGCTCGAAGATTTCCGAGCGGCGGAAACCAACACCGCCCACCGAAAACTCGAGCCTTGGGAGGTTTCCTACTGGTCTGAAAGGTTGAGGAAAAAGCTATACGATTTCGAGGAAGAGGAGCTCCGCAAGTGGTTCCCCATTGAATCCGTGCAACGCGGTCTTTTTGAGTTAGCCGAAAGAGTATTCGGAGTGGAGATCCGACCAAAAGAAACCGATGAAGGTGCGGTTTGGGACCCCCTTGTGGAATACTACGATTTACATGATTCCAAAGGCGGACTTCTCGGAACCTTCTACGCTGACTGGTATCCCCGAAAGGGAAAACGGGACGGTGCATGGATGAATCCACTTTTCACCGGCCAACCTGTTGAACCCAGTGATTCGGAGCCGCACTACGGCGTTATTTGCGGAAACCTCACGCCACCCTCAGGAGATCAGCCGGCACTTCTCACTCACCGCGAGGTGGAGACTATCTTTCACGAATTCGGGCACCTCCTTCACCATCTGTGCAGCACGGTTTCGGTGAAAAGACTCTCTGGGACCAATGTTGCTTGGGACTTCGTCGAGTTGCCCTCGCAAATCATGGAAAACTGGTGCTGGGAACGCGAGAGCCTCGACTTGTTTGCACGGCACTACGAGACAACCGAACCCATTCCTGAAGATCTCTTTCAGAAAATGGTTCGGGCGAGAAACTTTCAAAGTGCAGTGATGACGATGCGCCAGCTGTTGTTTGCAAAGAGCGACTTGGAACTTCACTTCGGACGATCATTTTCTTCGGAAGAGGAGGTTTTCACGTTTCTGGATGAGAAGGTCAGCCAATACCGGTTCCCATTGAACACAGAGCCTCCCACCATGATGCCGCGGTTCACCCATCTCTTCGGCTCTTCTACCGGATACGCAGCAGGCTACTACAGCTACAAGTACTCAGAGATGTTGGACGCTGACGCCTTTAGCCGTTTTCTTGACGAAGGAATCCTAAACGCGAATACTGGTGGCGATTTTCGCAACAAGGTTCTTGCAAAAGGAAACAGCGAACCGCCGGAAGATTTATTTCGCGATTTTCTAGGCAGAGATCCCGACCCCGATGCCCTCCTTCGCCGGGCTGGGCTAGCCGGAACTGGATCCTAACAAAAACTTTAGGGGCTTCCCTTTTTCCTCGTGGGCACCCTTTGCTGCGGGATCACTCAATCGAACTAAACACACGCAATTCGAGCAAAATTGGGACCCAAAAGAGTCAGTTTGACTCAGTATGCGCAGCGAAAATCAGGGTCACGAATCCCTCAATCTTTAGAACCAGACGCCTAACCCTCTCATCTGCAAAGCCATACATACTCTTAGAGAATTCAGTTCGATAGATTTGAGTACGGAACTATAAATGCTCACTCTTACCTAAACACAATTTACACCATGGCACTCTACCTGATTTTGATCATCCCCACCATTATTCTCGGTCTTTGGGCGCAGCATCGTGTGGGTTCTACCTACAAAAAATTTGCCCAAGTCCGCTCTCGCAGCGGCATCACGGGTGCTGAGGCGGCAAAATACGTCATGCAGCAGGCTGGGATACGGGACGTTTCTATTCACCCTGTTCAAGGCCACCTGACTGACCACTACGATCCAAACCATAAAAGGCTGTGCTTGAGCGAAGAGAACTTCCGCGGCACTAGTCTTGCTGCTCTTGGAGTGGCAGCTCACGAAGCGGGTCACGCCATCCAGCACAAGAACAAATACTCCATGTTGCAGGCTCGCATGGCACTCATTCCGGCGACCAGTTTCGCCTCACAAATTTTACCGTTCGCCATTATCGGCGGATTCTTGTTTCACTTCACCGGTCTGATTTTGCTGGGCGTCGTTGCCTACGCGATCCTCACCGTGTTTCAACTGATCACACTTCCGGTCGAGTTTGATGCGAGCAAACGGGCCGTCGTCCAGCTTGACTCCCTCGGGATCATCGACGGCGATGAACTTCCCGGCGTGAAAAAGACTTTGAACGCCGCCGCTTGGACTTACGTTGCAGCCTTCATCAGCTCTCTTGCTTGGTTGCTCTACTTCATTCTCGCATCTCGGCGGTAGACGATTGACTGGGGGAAACCGGGACTGAGATCTGTCCCCATGCGAGTCGATGTCCTAAGTTTGCGGCCCTCTGCCTCAAGCTTGGCGCTGTTGGGACTCGTTCTGGCTGTCTTTAGTTTATCCGGAGTCAACGCACTCACGATTACAAAGGCGGAAAACCTCTCTATAAAAGAATCGGACTCTGGCTTTCTGGTTTCAATCCGTGATCCTGTTTTTCCCGAGAACTTTTCATCCTACCATCTTGTTCCCCGTTCGGAAATACCAACCGTCATCGAGCGGAGTTCCCAAAACGAAACCACCATACCGTTTCCAGCCGAACGAATCGTATCGCTATCCACAACCTACCTGGGACCCCTCAACGAATTGGACTCACTCGACCGGGTAGTAGCTGTCGACGACGCGTCCTACGCCTTTACTGAGAATTTGCGGAAAGCGGTAGGGGCTGGCGAGATCGTCGAGGTTGGAGGAACCGGTGTCACTGGGCTAGAGTCTATCATCGCGGCCAATCCTGACTTGGTTCTCCTCACCCGCATCAATCCAGAGGACAATCACCTCGAAAAGCAGCTCAAAAGCGCGGGTATCCCAGTCATCATTACCTCCGCATGGACCGAGCCTAACCCCCTTGGACGCGCAGAATGGATTAAACTCTTTGGAATTCTTACGGATCGAATTTCGCAGGCAGACCAGATCTATGCAGAGGTAAGCGAAGAATACGACGCCTTGCAGAAGCGAGTCCGCTCAGAAAATCGGGAGCGCCCAAAGGTGCTTTTATCCGCACCCTTTGGAGGAGTTTGGCATATCCCGGGAAACAAAGGTTTCACCGCGAAACTACTGGATGATGCAGGCGCAGACTACTTGGGGACAAAGGTCGACCGCACAGGCAGCATTCCAATCGGCCTGGAATCGGCACTTCAGCTCGGATTCTCCGCCGATTTTTGGTTGGATCCCGGACAATTCGAAAGCCTCGCCTCTCTTTCTCAGGCAGATCCCCGATTCCGATTGCTGCCACCCCTCGAAAGCGGAGAGGTTTACAATCGGACTAAGCGCGTGGCGGAGAACGGTGGAAACGACTTTTGGGAGTCAGGCATCATCTATCCAAACAAGGTGCTGGCCGATCTCATCCACATCTTCCATCCTGAGATCCTTCCCGATCATGAGTTTTTCTATTACGAAAAGCTAGAGTGAATGTACCCGTGATGGAGCGGCTGCTCTTGACCGGCTAAGCTCTAGCGAAGTCGGTTTAGCTGCCGCCAAGACCAGAAAAATGATCCGCGGGAGATACCAAACAACTTGCCGCCTAGCCGTTTTTTTGGTCACTTCCTACCTCGGCGACTGAAGTCGCCGCTCCGTCTTTCTAATTACCTACACCTGCCCGATTGCTTGCAGAAGTGCCTGGAACCAATCGACCTTGAAGTCGAATGGTTTACCTCCCTTGATTCGGTCGAACTCGATGGCCCGCAGGACATGGCCCTGTTCCTCATCGTGTCCGATTACGCCTCCTTCCCTCCGCAAGGCGCATTCTACCGCGAGATCCGCACAGCCTTTGATCAAACGAAGATCCTCCGCATTGGCCGCTGCGGCACGGGCGAAATAGCCACTTTTTTGCACAAGCACCTTTTCAGCACCGAGCTCTTCCGCAAACTTGTTTCCGAAATACTTTCCCGGATTGACCGCGTCCAGTTTTACATGACCAAAGGCATCCCGCGGAACTTCCTCACCATCTTTCTCCATTTGAGCGACAATGCTTTCCACTCCGGCACCCTCGCTGATAAACAGGTTGACACAGTCCTGCTCATCCATGACCCGGTGCAAACGGGCAGCCTCAGTCGAGAGGTCTAACTCCATTTCTGGAATAAAGACTCCATGCACTTCATAGCGCTCCCGCGACAAACCTAGACCAGGGACCCACTCCTTGCCGTCAAGAATCTTGCGATACTCTTTCGCGGTTGCCGCAGTCAACCAGCCGCAGTTCCGACCCATCACCTCATGAATGATCAGCATCCGCGGGTTGGCATTGTGCTCCGCGACGACGTTCTCAAAAAAACGGGCGCCGTGCTCTGCGGCTGTCCAGGCTCCCAGACTCTGCGCAATCGGGATGACGTCATTGTCGATTGTCTTGGGAAGACCGATTACCGTAAGATCGTAGTCATTGTTTTTGAGATATGCCGCCAGGTCCGCAGCCGCAGTATTGGTATCATCTCCTCCTATCGTATGGAGAACATCCACACCGTCCGCGACCAGCTGTTCAGCCGCTTTTTTCTGCGGATCCTCTCCCTCGGCTACAAGTCCCCGCTTGACGCAGTCTTTTACGTTGGTGAGCTTCACCCGACTATTACCAATCGGGCTTCCGCCAAACTGATGAAGGATTCCCGCATTGTTCCGCATTCCAGAATCCACAGTGATCGAATCGCCTAGGAGCAGGCCCTTGTATCCACTGCGATAGCAGATCAACTCAATCGAAGGATCGATTTCCGAATAACGCTCGATCAGTCCTCCGACAGCGGAAGAGAGACAAGGAGCAAGGCCACCAGCGGTTAAAAAAGCTACTTTCTTTGGCTTCATAGATGACGGGATACCTCTTACCGATTGGACTGTCGAGACTCATACCTGTTCGGGAACCACGAAGATTCAATAGGCTAGAATTGTCGCTTGCACGTAACCGGGAGCCAGGAATTCGGTGGTAAAATCCTCTGCCTCCCGATCAAAGAATCGATCCAAAAAAAACGCCACCCAAACAATGTTGGGTGACGCAGAAAAAACGAGGCGTATAACTAGCCCTTAGAAGTTCTGTTTAATCAAAACGCCCTATGCGACACTAGCCTTTGGCAGTTGTGCAGGAACATCTACCGAGTGGACATCCTTTCGCTTCACTCGGCGGAGACGGGAGCGCCGACGCAACATCCGGTCGAGCTTGTCGACCATACGATCAATCGAGTTGTACATATTGTCCGACTGCTCAGTGGTGATTAGCGGATTCCCCTCGATCTCGATATGGCCTTTTGCAATCTGCTCATTCTGACTCGTCACGTTTTTGTTGTACTCCAGTTCAACCCGCAATCGAATGATCCGTTCCTCATGCTCAAATAGCTTTTCTGCCTTCCGGTAGACCGCCTCTTTCATGGACTCGGTAAGTTCGAGATTGCGACCAGTGACGATGACATCATGTTGCTTCATGCCTTTTCCTTTATTTTTAGTTTTAGTGTTTCAAAGGGTGCCTTCCAAAGACACCTGTTAAAGTCTGCCGTATGAAAAATAGCCTTGCTGCTGCGATTAATTCTTTCGATCGAGTGATCATTTCTGGTGGTTCGTCTGGCATAGGCGCCGCTTTAATCCGGCAACTCCTGATTTTGGGGCCCGACTTAGCCTTTTGCAACCTTTCTCGGTCCTCTCCTGAAATTGAAGGGGTCGGCGACCGTTTGACTGCAATATCCTGCGATTTGGCCGATTCTTCGTCGACTGAATCAGCGGTTGAAGGCTGCAGAGAGTGGATTCGTGAAACCGACCACGGAAAACGTATCTTATTGATAAACAACAGCGGATTCGGATGTTACGGTGTTTTTCCAGCACCCAATACGGACCGGAATCTGGAGATGCTTGACGTCAATGTTCGAGGACCGGTCTGGCTCACTGGTGCCCTTGCAAATGATTTGTTAAAAACAAAAGGAGCAGTCATGAACATTGCGTCCACAGCCTCTTTTCAACCAACCCCATTTCTCTCTGCTTACGGAGCGACCAAGGCCTTTCTCCTCCATTGGAGTTTGGCACTTTCTGACGAGTGGCGGGCTGATGGCGTCCAGGTATTGTGCGTGTGTCCGGGACCCACAGAGACAGCCTTTTTCCGGGCAGCCGGTTTTGAGGAAGCACCTTTGAAAAAAGGTTCTGGTCAAACCGCTGAGGAAGTAGCTGATATTTCCCTCAGAGCTCTTGCTAAGGGAAAATCATTAGTCACCTGCGGCTTCGGCAATAAGACGATGGCCGCACTATCCAGCAAACTCCCAAAGACTTGGATCACCCGTGGCACAGGAATTCTGATGAGGAAACTGCGCCTCGAACGCCACCAAAAGCCGGTTGAGTAGATGGGCATTCCTATCCGCCTGCTTGCTGGACCTACAGCGGCTGGTAAATCAGCTATTGCGCTGGATTGGGCTCGTCAAACCGGTGGATGGATTCTCTCGTGCGACGCGCTTCTCTTTTATCGGGGAGCAGATATTGGAACTGCCAAACCAACTGCCGAAGAGCGACGCGAAATCTCCCATTTCGGAATCGATCTCTGTGAACCGGATCAGGTTTTCAACCTTTCGCTCTACATCGATTATGCCAAGTCTATCCTGGCCAGAGCCGTGGAACAAGATCGTCCGATTCTGGTCACCGGAGGAAGTGGGTTTTATCTCACCGCTTACTCGGATCCCGCTCCCGATAACGTAGACATCCCAGAATCGATTCGTCGGGAAGTGGAAACTATTGCTTCCAATGGAGGTATCGAAGGCTTGCGGAACCGATTGCTAGCCGTAGACCCAAAACCAACCATTGACCTGAATAATCCAAGACGGATAGCTCCCGCGCTTGAGCGTTGTCTAGCGACCGATCTAACGACCGCCGAGCTGAAGAAACGGCATCAGGATTCGCCCTGCGCTTTCGAGGAATTTGATCGGAGGTGGTACCTGGTCGATCCTGGTGAGGTAGAGTTGCAATCGCGGATAGAGGCCCGAACCCGACAGATGCTGGAAGCCGGTTTGATCGATGAAGTTCGGGAGTTGGTAAATCGCGGTCTGAGAAAGAATCCCACTCTCTCAAATGCAATCGGATATCGAGAGACTCTCTCCTTTCTGGAAGCTCCGACAAACCCTGCCGACCTCGGTAAAAGCATCACCGAGAATACGATTCGGCTATCGAAGAGACAACGACGCTGGATCCGCAACCGCCTTCCGGAGACGAAAGTAATCGAATCCGGAGATGAGATTCTCTGAGATCTTCGACCTTCGAAGATCGAAATTCGGCCACCAAACCTATTCTCTAGAGAACTCCACCTAGCAATGCTCCTCCACTCTCCTGACCAACGATTCATCCAGCCTGAGGCTCCGGAGATTCGGGAAGACGAGTTCAACTCGATTATCCTTTTCGAGAATGAGCGAGTGCTGGTAGTAGATAAGCCCGGCTGGCTCGTCTGCCATCCTTCCAAGACGGGGCCCGGTTCCAGTTTGGTTGGCGCAGCGAAACGATATCTGGATATTGAAAGACTCCACCTTGTCAGTCGGCTAGACCGCGAAACGAGTGGAATCGTCGTTTTTGCGAAAGACCGTGGAGCCGCCCGGTTTATCCAGATGGCAATCGAAGCGCGAAAAGTTCGAAAGTCTTACTTCGCAATCGTGGAAGGTAAAATGACTGAACCTCAATCGGTCGATGCTCGAATCGTTCCGGACAAGACCAGCGAAGTTCGTGTGAAAATGACCACGCACCCAGCCGAGAGGGACCCGTCGATCCGCACCCATTTCCAACCTCTCAAGACAGACGGACAGTTTACGCTCTGCAGAGTCCATACAGACGGTGGGCGTAAACACCAAATCCGCGTTCACGCATCTCACCTCGGCATTCCTCTCCTCGGAGACAAACTCTACGGACCCGACGAAACCTTCTATCTTGAGTTTTGTTCAGAGGGTTGGACCGATCGCCTCGCCTCAGGATTAGCCTTCCATCGCCAAGCACTTCATTGCGACTCTTGGGAACTCAGCAATGATCTCGGGTTGCCTAGCCTTGAGGCCCCTTTGCCTTCGGATCTTTCCTCCTTTTGGGAAGCCCGAGAAATGACTTGATCCTCTTAGTGGGCTTTTGCCACCCCTCGCCGAGCATCAACCATAACCGTAGTCATTCCGCAGGTCTCAGCGGCCTCTTGACCAGCCACCCCGTCTTCAAAGACCAGACAACCCTGGGGACGAACTCTCAGGCGCTCCGCCGCCAGAAGGAAACAGTCAGGCGCCGGCTTTCCCCTCGCAACGTCTTCAGCGGCGACGATGACGTCGATCAAATCGGCAATCCCGGTTACTTCCAAAGATCGAACCACAGCCTCTCGCACACTTCCTGAAGCCACCGCCACAGGGAGTCCACGTTCATGAGCATCCCGCAAATGCCCCACTACATCAGGGAAGGCCTTCAACGAGGTGATCCGGTCATGAAAAAAGCGTTCCTTGATAACACCCACGGATTCTGGGATCAGGGTTTCATCGTAAATCTCGTTCAGCTCCTCAATCACCTGGTGGAGAGACTTTCCCGCAGTTCTGTAGAAATAGTCTTCGGGAAGGTCCCACTCGGTTCCTGAAGAACGAAGACTATGATTCCATGCCTCGTGATGAAGCGGCATTGAATCGACCAAAGTACCGTCGCAGTCGAAGATGTAGGCCTCGAAATTTCCCTTGGGCAAGGTAATGCTCATCTTTCGACAACGAAGCTTTCCTTAAGAGAGGTCAAAGAGAAAGCTGATGTATCCTGATAAAAAACCTACTTGGGATACGTCTAGAAGAGGAGGATTTGTCTACGAAAGGACCGTGCTAGACATCCGGCTCGAAGGACGGGTAGAAAGCCGTTTTACCGAACGGAACCCCAGTGAGGAAGCTCTCGACGTTACTTAAAGTATCTGATGCCACTGATCCGACAACCCCGCAAGCCAGTCCTTCTACGACCAATCTAAAACCTCCTCCGCACGAGAACCAGTCTTCTTTACTGGCGCTGCTTCCTAAAGAAGTGGCTACGGGTATTTCAAAGTCATTCTGCAATCGGTTCCGAAATCACCCTTTGCTAGGCTAGAAGAAACCCACTCGATTGAGGGAATTGATCGCAACTCCTTGAGGAACAGAACGAAGCTACTGGCTTGCATCGAATACAACCGAACAGCATAAAAAGACACAGAAACGGAGTCCCCTTTCCGCCCGCCTGGCGGCATTTCAGTTCGACAGAAAAACACCTCTTCTAGGAGCCCATCTCAATTTCCCTACCACCAAAGAATGTAGAAAAATGAACAAACCATTCACCATAGACATTGACTCGTGGGGCTACGGCTCTCCCATCCCTACCCGATTCGCTTTTGGTCGGCCGGGCCAAGAGTCTCCGTTCGCCCCAAGTGACAACGTAAGTCCTGCGATCACTTGGTCGGATGCACCTGAAAACACTCAATCGTTCGCAATCATCTGTTACGATCCGGACGTGCCTTCGTCAGGAGAAGACGTGAACCAGGAAGGCAAAGTCGTGCCTGCAGATCTGCCCCGCGTGGACTTTTTTCACTGGGTTCTGGTCGATATACCCGCCGATGTCTCAGGTTTGGACGAGGGTGCCGCCAGTGTGGGTGTCACTCCAAGAGGTAAGAAGGTAGGTTCGACTCAATATGGCGTGACGGGACAGAACGATTACACCGCATGGTTTGCAGGAGACCCCGACATGGAGGGCGTCTACGGAGGTTACGATGGCCCGTGCCCTCCTTGGAATGACACTATTGTGCATCACTACCACTTTGAGGTCTTCGCCCTCGATATCGACACACTGGGCCTACAGGGCGAGTTCACTGGTCAAACTGCACGGGAAGCCATGGAGGGACATATTCTCGCAAGTGCTTCTCATATGGGAACCTACTCGATGAATCCCGAAGTAAAGGGTTAGAGCAAATTCCTCACAAAACAGTGCCTGTGATTCGGAACCCCGGACACTCTCAGTCTTGGGATACCTCTGTTTTTTCGCGACGACTGCTATCAGAAGCCCAAACGTTTCTTTTCGGGAAAACTAACATCTTCCAGCTCCGCTCCTGATCGCGAGTATATCTCTGCGACAGACTGCTTACCGATTGAGAACACAACAACCGCGCTTCTCCAGTCGAGTCTTTCCAGATCTTCATCGAGAGCAAAGACAACCGGATACCAATCACGCTCCTCAGAGATTTTGGGCACTTGAACATATTCCTGACCTCCAATTGCCGCCATCGAAGGCTTATTTCGCTGACCTACTAACTGATTCTCTCTATCAAAAAGGTACAACCGGACCTCCGGGGTTTTCGAGGGAAGACCACCCCTCACTCGAACTTCACTTTCGATACAGTCGCCACCTCGCCTCCAGTCCCCATTAAACAGAAGGCTGAGCGGCCAGTCGGATCGGCGGACTCTTCTTATCTCCAGTTCCAGCTCGGTAGTAGGGGCTATGGTTTCTGTATCGTCTTTCACTAGGAGACTCGGGTCCCAATCCGGAAACAACCTCTCTTTCTCGCTGAACGCAAAATCCTCAAAAGAGCGGCGCGGATCCATCTCCGCTGATATACCATCAGGCCCCGAGAAAACTACCAAAACCGTGTCCCAGTCTCTTCCTTCCAGAAACTTTGAAATTGGAAAATAGACATTGTACCGTTCTCCCGGCTCAAATGACTTAGGTGGATCCTCGTATACCTCGTTACTGACTTCAATTCGAGATGCTTCCTTAAAATGGCGAATCAACTGATCGTCTCGATCGAAGAAGTATGCCGCGATCGATCCCTTTACGCTTATTCGTTCACCTTCATATTCGACAATCACCTCGATTGCATTGATTCCATGTTCCCATCCTTCCTCCGTCCTGATGTACCCATCAACCTTCGTCTTCCGCACGGATTTGATAACATAAAAAGGCGAATTTGAAGGCATCTTCCAATCGATTTCCTTACTTCTGCCAATGGCTTCTTGTTTTTCAATGTAGGCAACATCTGCTGGCGAAAAACGACTTCGGTCCAAGGTAAAGCGAAAGCCGTCCTGCCGCTCAATCGTGACCTGACCGTCATCACGAATCTCGATCAACCGAGCCTGCATCTCTCGACCGTCAACGCTTGTCCACTGACGAAGAGACCACTCTTCCCCGTTGAGAAAAGCCGTCAGGAACAGAGCCGCAAATGCCAAAGCCGGACTTCTGATACAAGACTTTACGAAACTACAAACCATTTCGTGTCTCCCTTTGAGTCGGTCTCGGAGCTTCGAGGAGCCGGTAGAGAATATTGTCCGTAAAGACCGGATCGCGTGTCATCCCTAGGTGATCCGAGAAAATGAAGGTCACTGCGTTCCATTGAATTGGAGATCGAAGCCGTGGAACCCACTTCTGCCCAACTCTCTCATCCATGAGAGCACTCGTTCGCAAAACGGTCCGGTCACCGGGTCTCAATTGAGTCTGACGAATCTCGTAGGTCGCCGGATCGACAAGAACAAGCGATGGCGTGGGTTCAGAGTCAGCGGCGAACAATTCAATCACCGTTCCGGGCGGAGGACTGGCCGGTCGATCAATCGCCTCATGGAACTGCTGGGCGTTCTGAAGACACTTCTCAAGGTGATCACGGGCGATTTCTTTGAGTTGGTCCACTGGAACGTTGGGGAGGATTCTCGCTAACTCTGCTTCTTTACCATCTGCCGCCAGTCCCCATCCGAATCGAAACCAGACCGATGGATCCGTTGGTTCCAGCCATTCAGTCGGCACCCCATCGACCTGAAGAACCTGCTGTCTTCCCCTTGGCATCAACTCATAGAGAGAAGGAAAAGTACCAATGATTACCGGGTCATATTGCGCAAGGATACTGAGGTCCAATCCATCTACTAGGCGATGAATCGAGTCAGTTGAGCCACCGTTCGGTGTGCCAACCAGAATTGCTTTTTCCACGTGTTTGGCTCCCTCCCAGGTAATCTCAGGAAGGCTTCCATTCGAGGGAAGCTGCTCTGCACCGTATCGCAGGTAATACCGCGTGATTAAACCACCCATTGAATGGGCAACAATGTCGAAACGGACAGGTTCATCTGTCTCGCCAAAACGTTCCCTCCGTTGCTGCCTGACGTATTCTGCCTTATCTTGGATGAAAGCGTCGAGAAGCGCAGCATTTTCGACGTTTGACCTGCGCCAATCGTAATGAAACTGAAAACAAGTGTAGTGACGGTCTCCGTAGTCAATCTCCCCTGCACGCCCTAGATCTTCATCAGCATACCCGCCCACTCCGAGAGTTCGCATAATGTTGGCGTAGGCAGAGAGTTCGATGGGAAGACCAAAAAGATCAAATCTGAGTCGGTCCAGTGCCCCAGTCGAAACAACGTCATCCTGTAGGTCTGACAAGGGTACTCCTTTAGCCATTGGAAGAGCAGCAAGGGCAGCTCCATAAGGCGTCTCCGGATCAACAAATTCTCCTGAAAATGCACCCCAGACTGGAACTCCCGTGCCCTCTTGTTCCAGGATCGAGCCCATGATTCCCGGAACCACGATTACCGGGTTTCGATCCACGCCTTCATAGCGAGCCGGCAAGCGGTAGATTTCAGGGATATCTGGTGCCTTTACAGCAGTCTTGCACCCTCCAAGGAGGACTAGAGCGAGAAGTAGGAAACCCAGCTTCGGTAAAGAACGCATTATACCAAATTTAAGAATGATTGATAGTTATGGCGGGATGGGAGATGAGTCTGAGTGAGGCGGCCCGATTGGAGGCGGGTCTGCGACCCGTGCCAATCGGGTCCCGCGTCCGCGGGACTGCTCAGGCTCATCCCACGCCCGTCCTGAAAGGATGCGCCCGGAATCGAAGTTCGCGGCGTTGAAGGGATCGACGCGTATCTCGATAGGCATCCGATCCCCGCGCCTTGCGCTGCTTCGATTCCGAGCTGCACCATATCTGTCAATCATTCTTAAATTTGGTATTAAAGCCCAATCGAGTTACCCACTTGGAAGATCGATGTAACCACTGCAAGTGCCACCATGGTAACGAAAAGAAAGGCTCCTCCAATCGCGCCGCCAGAGACGATCACGGTGAGATTCCGCAGCCGGTCACCCAGAGATTCTCGGTAGTCGGCCCGCAGTCCATCGAAACCATGTGAAAGCTCTCCGGTCTCTTCGCCCACCTTCAACAAGTCTGATGCAGTGGGATCCAACAGACCATGCTGCTGGAGCGAGACAGCCACGGATGCCCCCTCATTCACAAGACTGCGGACTTCCTCGAAGCGTTTTCGAAGCTCAAGATTACGGATCGCTTGACGGGTTAGGGAAAATGCTTGGGACGCGTGGATACCGCTTCCGAGAAGTAACGCCAATATACTACAAAGCCGGTATACTTCCGCATCCTTCACAATCGCACCAACAACAGGCACTTTCAGAAGGAACCGATCAAAGCGATACCTACCTTCCGGTGTACGATGCATGATCGCAGAAACGATGAGAGCAACCAGGGCAATGCCAGCTAAAATCGGCGCTGCAAGGAGAAGCAAATTCGAAGCACCGATCAGAAACGCGGCAAAAGGAGATAATCCTGAGCCCAACCCCTCCACAGTAGATTGAACCCGAGGCATGAGAAAAAACAGGAGGAAAGCCGCTACGGCAAGAGCCATACCGAAGAGAAAAGTCGGATAAAGAAGACTACCGATCAATTTTCTCCGGACTGCCCTGCTCTCGTCCCGCTGCTCTAAGAGCTCTTCCAAAATCGGTGGCAAATTTCCGGTCTGCTCTCCGATCTCGATTACCGTGTTCATCGTTTCGCGGTTTCGCCCAGGGGCTGCATCCTTCAATGCCTGCCCAAGAGTCGATCCATCGCTAAGGCGCGCCCACACTCTTGAAGCAAGATCGCGAAGCACCGGCGAGCTGGCTCGATCCCTGAGATTGCGCACGGCGTCCCCGATGGCCATTCCCCCCTTCACAAGGCCAAGAAGCATCTTGAGAAGTGCGTCCACATCCGAATCCCTGATGCTGCGTGAAGAGCTACGCCTTTTGGGTGAACTCTTCGACTTCTTTAACGCCTTCTCACTAATTCCTGTAGGGCGAAGACCAATCCCTCTCAAACGACGGGTAGCTTGCACCCGATCTGCCGCGTCGATCTCTCCGCCTGTTGCCTTTCCGCGGGAGTCACGCGCGGTGTATTGGAAAGTGGGCATGACGCCTTATACTGACTCTTCCTCCGAAGTCCTCACATGCCGTAGTGCTTCTTCGGGCGAAGAGATGCCAGATATCATCAAGTCCCATGCACTCTCCTGTAGGGTCTTCATCCCGTCCGCCATAGCCGCCTCTCGGATCCGTTTGGAAGAAGCCCGTTCGAGAACGAGATCGTGGGCCGCCGCCTGGACCTCCAACATCTCAAAAACCCCCACTCTCCCTCGATATCCAAGACCACGACACCATTCGCAACCTACCGGATAGGAAAGGGACACTGTACTCGGGTCAAATCCCTCTATCGATAGATCCAACATCCGCCTCATCGAAAGCACCTGATCTGGGGGAACCAGACGCTTTTCCGCACAATGAGTACAAAGACGTCTGACCAGTCTTTGGGCAATTACCAGCTCGACACTCGAAGCGATGAGGAACGGCTCAATTTCCATGTCGATCAGCCTCGTTAGTGCCCCGGGCGCATCATTAGTGTGAAGAGTCGAAAGCACCAAGTGACCCGTGAGAGAGGCACGAATCGCAATTTCAGCTGTATCGCGATCGCGAATCTCACCTACCATGATGATGTCGGGATCCTGCCGCAAGATGTGACGAAGTGAACGGGCAAAGGTAAGGCCAAGGTCTTCGCGGATCTGGGTTTGATTGACACCGGGAACCTCATACTCAATCGGATCCTCAACCGTCATGATCCTTTTGTTGGGAGAATGCACCATGCGGATAAAGGCATTAAGAGAGGTCGACTTTCCCGAACCAGTAGGTCCAGTTACAAGAATGATTCCATTGGGTCGACGCACCACCTCACCCACGATCTTCTTTTCAAAGTCCCGCAGTCCCAGATCATCTACACTCATGGCCTGGCTCTTTTGATTGAGAAGACGGAGACTCACACTTTCACCGTAGAGTGTTGGAAAAGTCGAAATACGAATATCGATCTCATCCTTGCCCCACTGGAAGCCAATACGACCGTCCTGAGGGCGACGACGCTCCGAAATGTTCAGATGAGCCATAATCTTAATCCGCGAAATGATAGCGGCCTGAAAACTCTGCAAGTTCTCCGGAACCGCCACTTTCGTCAGTTCACCGTCGATCCGATAGCGAATCGCCAACTTCTCTCGGTGCGGCTCGAAGTGAATGTCAGTTGCTCGGCTCTCCAACGCCTGCCGGATGACTTCGTTGACGAAACGGATTACGGCTGCGTCTTCGTCCTCTTCCTCACTCAATTCCTCTTCTGCGACGATTGATTCCTGCCCTTCCAAACTCGCAGAACCAACTCCGTAACGCTCGGTTATCCGGTCCGAAATTTTCTCCATTGTCCCAAGCCGGACGATTGGCCACTGGCCCGACAGGGTCCGAATCCAGCGCTGCTCAACCGGACTCAGAGGCCAAATTGTAACGGCTTCCATTAAGGATCTTTCACCGCTGCGGTCTGCTTTCGCTGGCAGAAACTGCAGGGAATGAAGTAAACGGGTGGGCGCCCGCTCCATCTGGTCTTCGTCGACCAAAAAATCTTCCACGAATGGAATTTTCGCTACTGCAGCCACTCGCCGGGAGGTCTCGTTTTCTGAAATGCCAAGTTTTCTAGCCAGGTAGCGAATCTTTCCCTGACGGTCCGTTGCAAACCACTCTTCATCCGGTTCTACCCCCAAACCGTTCAGCAAGCGGTCTTCAGAAACCTGCTGTTGAGGAGAAGGAAAATCGATGGAAACACTCATTCTGTCGGGACAATCACTCGCCGCCGAACGGGGATCCGGGCCGCATTCTGGTTTCCAGTCGGGGGACTGGGAAGGACTTGGTTATTTGCGACGGGCGTCTGCGGCGGTCGCTGATTGGCAGCCGGGTTTGGTGGCGGCATCGCACTGATCGAGGGTGGCTTGAGTGGAATCGTCTCTCTCCTACCGGCAACCTCGACGACCGCCTCTCTCGCGGCAAGATGAAAGCGAACAAACTTCACATCGTCCACTCGATCCCCTGGCGTCAGCCAGGTACCTCTCGGTTCACCCAAACGCCTGAGTGAAACACTAACGACTCCGTTGTTGGTAGAGACGCCCACAAGTTCAAACCGGCTCGCCGCGGCTGCCACTGGAGGCGAGACAGGCTTTGGAGGCTGAACCGGCGTCGTCCTGTAACCGGGCGGCAAAAAAGGAGACCGATTGATTAAACTCTCAATGGGAGCCGTCTGCCCCTGCACCAACGAACCGACCGACACCCCGAGAATTGTCAGGATCAATCCTACGGACCATCTAATCTGCCGTTCGCACGCCATCTGCAACAGCATCGTCATCAAAGGGTTCTACCACGCTTATGTCCGGGTTGATCCTCGGAACATTCATTGAATCAAATTCACCCGTATCGAGATAGCTCCTTACTGAATCGCGTTCATCGAGATTGTCCAGGAGTCGGTTCGCGTCTTCATTCGCGGCCGAGGGAGCAAGCATAACATTTGGCTTGATAAAAATCAGAAGCTCCCGGGTTCTTACCTCGTTGTCGCGACGAGTGAAAAGCCATTCCCCGACCACTGGCAGATTACCCAGAATCGCGAGCTTGTTTTTTGTGAGATTGCGCTGACGCTCCTGCAATCCTCCGAGGACGATAATCTCTTGGTCCTGGACGCTAATAAAGGACTCTGCCTCACGAGTTCCGATAATTGGCTGCCCATTTAAGTCGGGGTTGTCAGAGTCCGTGATGATCGAAACGATATTTTCCACCACCTGAAGGATCTCCATCTGGATGACTCCTGTCTCTGCGATCAGAGGCTTCACCGTTAGCTGAATACCGATGTCCCGAAACTCGACCGTGCTTCGGGTGGCGTTGGCATCATTGTTAATCACCGAACCGGTAACGATCGGTCGGGTCTCCCCTACTTCTACCCGGGCTTCCCGGTTGTGAGTGGTCATTATCGTCGGTGCCGAGAGAACCGTCACATCCCCGTTGCCGCGAGCCACGTTAAATACGGTTTGCAACGAGAAATCCCGCAGCGAAAAAGCGCTGAAGACTGCTGCCCCAACCCGCAGTGGAAGCTCTGCTCCATTGACCTCGGCAAGACGCAACTGGCTCTCTCCTTCCGTATTGTATTGCAGACCGAATACATCGATACCTCTGACTTGATCCTGGTCAAGGGTGACCTCAACAATCACCACTTCGATCCGTACTTGTGCGAGAAGGATGTCGATCTGATCAATTAGTATTCCAATTTGTTCGATATCGTTTGCCGTGCCATAGGCAATGACCGAGTTGCTCCGCTCATCGAAAACCAGACTCGCGAACGGGCTAAACTGCATGAGCGCGGCGGTCCTCGCTGCGGCAGCGGCTGCTGCTGCTGTAGGTTCTGGTGTCGGCGTTTGCACTTCAACTAAAGTCTCTACCTGGCCCTGGACTTCACCGATCTCACCCTCACGCTGAACTGAAACTTGCTCGTTTTCCTGACCCCTCTGGTTATCGATCAACTGGGTGATGACGTTCGCGACCTCCTCGGCGACCGCGTGACGGATGTAAAAGACTTTGCTGGAGGTCAACGGTTGTGCATCAACATCGAATTCTTCGACTAGGCCCTCGATGAACTCCATACTATCCGGGTGGGCGACGACTACCAATTGGTTTGACCGCTCCACTGAAGAGATAACGGTGCTTCCTGAGAAATACCGCGCCAGAGGTCCGGTTTGAAAAGCTTCCAGGTTCCTTTGCAGGTCCTCTGCCGGAATATGACGTATCTGAAAGAAACGGATCTCCTCGTTCGCTGCCTGTTTGCGGTCAATTTGCTGCAAGACCTCTTCTACCCGTTGCAAATTGGTCAACGCATCCGCGACAAGAATCCAATTCGCTTTTTGAATCGTGACGAGGCCTGCTCCTCCAAGGAGAGGCTGGATAGATGCCGTTGCCTCGTCAGCAGTAAGAAAATCCAACTTGAAGATTTTTGCAAAAACGGCCTCGGTCGGTGCCATGCCGAGAGTCGACCCGACGATCAAATTCGGAGACTCCGAAAGAACTGCTGCGCTGGCAACGGCCTTGACAAACCGATCCGACAACTCGACGAGAGAGATCCCGTTTAGACTCAGTAAACTCTCCAGAGCTACAATTCTCTCTTCGCTGGTGAGCGTCTGAGTGGGTAGGAAGGTGATCCGGGCGTTCGGAAGGGACTGCGGACGTAAGACAGACTTACCCGTCAACCTCTCCAACTCAGTGAAGACTGTGTCCAGATCCGCATCTACGAAAAGAAACGCGTCATCCTGAGCACGGATCGTCGCCGTCCCGATTCCAAAAAGAATCGCGATACATAAGGTAACTGATCGAATCAAAGTATTCATTGACTGGCAAAAAGCCCCGCGGGAGACCGCGCAGGAGATCCCGAATCGAATTCGAAACCAGCGAGACGGAGGACAATGTCCAGACGCTCTGGCGCCCTCTCATTGACGGAAAGCAGCATTTCTTCTATCGATACGGGGATCCCATCATTTTCGATACGACGGATAAAGTCAATGAGCGGAACAAGCTGGATATCGTCGAATCCTAGGTCCAATTGATGCACGGAAACCATCTCGCCCCGCAACGTCTCAACCGGATCCATATCCGGAGAAAGACCAACACCCCTGGCAATTTCGTCTACAATTTCGACAAATGTAGACGCAGACAGAGACCTTTCAGCATCCATCTCTTCCAGTCTTACCGCTATCTCACTCTCGATGGCAGACTTGCGACCAAGAACGGTATCCTGAAACTCCAGCTCAGCAGAGACTCTACCATTCCGCTCAAAAGCATCTCGCAAACCTCCAAGAACCGAAGACCCCCAAAAAAGACCGATCCCTAGAATCAGAGCTACCGCGATTGTTCTTTCCCGCAGACTGAGACGAAAAAACCGTTCCCGCACCTGAATCACAATCCAATCTCCCGGTTCGGAACCCTGACTTCCAGTTCAAACTCAACGCGTCCATCCCGAGATCTAGGACGGGGAAGCTCGACCAGAAGAAAACGAGGATCCGCCGTAAGGCGGTCCATGTACTCATTGAGAACCCCTACCTGAGTGACTCGACCCTCCACCGTAAACTGATCCGGTTCCTCAAATTCAACACTGAGAAACTGAACCCCGTTGGGTCGAAGAAGATTGAGTTGACCGAGCCGCTCGAAGACTGAAACCCGCGATTCTCCAAGATCTCCAAGACGGGAGACTAGGTTCGCTCTTTCCTCGACTGCTCGAACATCCGGTCCCTGCGCGGACTCCTTCCTTTCTTTTCCGGCTACCCAGAAGTTCAAAGCGAAGAGAACCCCCTGAGAGAGAAATACCAACAAAAGAATTGCAGCTGCAACTTTTGCACCCAGCCAAAGTCGCTCTCCTGCCTTCTTTTGGCTAATGAACTCTTGAATCAATTCCGATGCCCGCAGATCCGCCTTCCAGAGCGATTGACCTTGGAGGCTCCACTCAAACTGGTCTTCGTCTCCAATCTCTGTGACAGAGCGGAACTTGCCTCGGGAGTCCGCAGATACCTCACGGATTCCAAGTCTCTTAAAACCGTCTTTTCCCGGCCACCTTCTTCCCAAAAAGCGAAATGCCCCCTCGACGTCATCCCAAAACGAAGAATCGGCCGTTCTGTTGGAAAATCCAATAATCTCGGTCGGAAGTGAACCGGCTTGGTCGAAAATCAAAACGAAAGAACCGTTGGCAGTTTCGCAAATTTCACAGGCACCGGCATCCCGAGAAAAACTCAACAAAGGAAAGAACTCAGGCAGGAGAAACTGATCACTTCCCGCTTCGGGAAGTGAATTTTCCTCGCATCCCCAAACTGCGACAGCTCCATCGGACGAAACGATTCTTCCTGTAGCGATCTGTTCAGGTGGAAACGGAGATTCCTCTTCAAAAGCGAGAAGTGCCGCCTCTTCCGCTTCTTCATCCGAAATGCCTTCAACGGCTTCAAAATACTGATACACGACGAGGTGAGCAGGCACGAAGACGACCCTGCCAGAAAGCTCCTGCTTTTCACCACTACTCACGGCCGACACCTTACTCTTCTTCAGCCCCTTCTTCAAGGCTCAAGGCCAGCCCTCCCCGGACATCAAAGATAGTCCATTCACCCCAAACACCAGCTGCTCCTTCACCGTTACTTTCATCATTCTCTCTCGGCAAATCCAACTCTGGTTCAGAGGGAATTTCGATATCGGGATCCTCACTTCCGCGATCATTGTCACTTTCTGTCTCTCTTGAAATCCAAACCTCCTTCCACACAGAACGCTCTCCTACTTCTGCTGAAGCCCGGATGCGGAGAACCTGACTCTCGGCAGAGAATAAGTCACCCAGGGAGGCCTCCTCAGGAATTTCCGTGAGAATCCTGTCGTCCTCAGAACCCAGCTCGTTGTCCCTTCCATCCCGACGATCCAGCCATAAGGGATTGCTGATCAGGTTAGCTTCACTCAGCCACTCGACCAAGTCTCTGTCCACCGTGTTGATATTTGCAGGAAGATCGTGGTCGAGACTGAACAGACTCGAGAAGCGTGAGGCCCAATCCCGTAGATTTCCTTCTTCATCGAAGGCTACCTCTTTCCATTCAGGAATCTCCCAGACTTCATCCCACGAACGGGGCGGTCGATTCGCAATCCAGAGATCGTCGTCACGGCCGACCGCGCTGTTCTCTCTTCCTTGAAACCTTTGATCACTATCCTCGTCGATCCAATCGAGAAGAAGGTCACCAAGTTCGGATGCTTCACCTTTCGAAAAACCTGCTTCGTCCAACAGTTCCTTAAGATCGTCTTCTGCCAAAAGAGAAAGTCCCGGCTTTGAGGACTCGTCGAAAATCTCAACTGTCACTCCTTCGAGGGTAGATGGCCATCCACTCATCACCTCCGCTGGGACTCCCCATCCCTCTGAAGGGCTATGCAAAGATCCAGCCACTTCTTCGAAAGCACTCAGAGCAGCGACGCCCGTCTCGATAGCACTTGAAAGCTTTATGTTCACCCCGGAAATGGACTCCGCTCCACGCGTCTCCGCGAGGAGTGCGCGCTCGAGTGTATAGCTTGCCAAGAGCGAAACCACCACTCCCATAGCCGCCAGCACTCCGAGCACTACCAGAAGAACTCCACCCTTGCAGAATCGCTTAGCTTCTCTCACCACAGCGCAAGATCTCCCTCTGGACTTCCCAACCGTATCCACCTTACCGTTTCATCTGGATAAGTGAGGACCAGATATTCTGGCAGAGATGGCTCCACTCCCCCTCGGCTCTCTAACTCCTCTTCTGCCTCCCAACGCTCCCGCGCTTCGTCCCAAACCCAGTATTCAACCTCCACCCCTTCTCCGTAGAGTAGGACTCCATCCTCCGTTCTCGGTCGATCCTCGTTTTCACCTACCACGGGCACCAATCGAATTTCGTCGCGCTCGACCACTAAGGCAAAACGCTCGGTCTTCCACTCCTGCTGGACGTCCCGAGTGAGTGGACTATTTTCGATCGTGAATGTAATCCAGTAGTCCGCCAGTTCGCCCGGCAAAGTCTCAACGGAAAGATCGTCTTCTCCAAATGATTGCAGGTACCCCTGAAGAAATGAGAACAATCGAAATTCCGAATCCGCCTCCAAATCCCCCTCCCTCGCCTTTTCCCATGCTGCAACAATTCCGAGAAGTAGATTGATAGCCGCTGCAAAAATGGCTGCCGAGAGCGCAAGGGCGATGAGGACCTCAACTAAAGTAAACGCCGATTGTGTTCCGGTCTTGGATTTCCTCACCGCTCTACCTCCTCAAGTCGGTCCTCGATATCGCGCCGGGCGTCCTCCATGAGAGGTCCTCGATCAATCGCATTCGACCAAGAGGGACGAAAAAGGAGAACTTCCCGTGTTCCTTCACGATCGCCGACCTCGATTTCTATCGAAACGCGAAAGAGATCCGGAATTCCAGTATCCTCTACATCTGCATTCCAACGCACCGTTTCTCCATCGGGCAAATTGATCCGATCTCCCTCCTCTGCCGCGTCCACGCTCTGGGTCTTCAGCAAGGCATCCATGGCAATTGAGAAACCAATAGGTGGCTGCTCCACAAAGCGGGCCCGGGTAAGTAGATCGAGGGAGGACCGGACTGCCCCTCCAACAGCAACAGCGGCAACGGTCAAAAGGGCCAAAGCAAGGAGAACTTCTGGGAGAGTGAAAGCGGACTCCACCCTTCCGAAGCGGTTACTCCAACTGCCCTTCCGCTGCCAAAATCTTCTCTTCCACGGCGTCAAATCGCTTACTGGTTTCTTCGCGAAACGAATCTAGATCGGCAAGTGATTCCGGCCGGAAATCACTGATGGACTTGGAGATACCTGCCATTTCTTTACCGAGACCCTCTGCTTCGACTCTCGCCTCATGTTCAAGGTCATCGTACCTCATCATGGATTCACTCTTTACTCTCCCTACCCGATTCGCCAACAGGGCTCGGCGAGTGTGTAGCTCGCCTATCACGAAGACTTTCCGCTGGAAGAGCTCCTGCTGAGACTCCTTTTCCCGCAGATTTTCCTCCAGCTCTTTGACGTCTTCTTCAAGCGACTCGTCCATTACGGGATCCTGATTTTGCCGACCCCCGATCGGGAGGGTCTGTAAGACTCGCCTCCTCGCACGACCTCAAGATACTCTCCTTGCGTGTAAGAAACCAAAACTTCTCCTTCGTTCTCAACCAGTCGACTTTGACCCGGGTCCAGGGAAAACCGCTCCAACGTTTCGCCAGATGCAACATCGTCAACCATAATCCAAGTTGGTCCACCTACAGCTCGAATGGTTAGGTCAGCAGATTCAGGGAACAATTCGGCATCTGAGGCGCCAACGATTTCGGCAGAACTTCCGGAATCTGAAAGTTCAGGGTTGAGAGGGGTCTCTTCTCCACCAGATATGAGCTTGATCAACGCAATCAATAAAACGACAGCAACTGTAACCGAGCCGACAACCACAGCGACTTTGAGGTAGAAGGTCCGATCCATTGGCTCTCCCGTTTCCTCCAAATCATCGTATTCCGGATCGTCCCCTCTAGAGTGTAACCCAGGCACGCGAATTTGAGGGAGTCGCCACCGCTTTTCAGTCCCTTCAGCCTCATCCGGCGTGGCCGAGTACTCTTCGTCTGGTGCGTCCGAAATTGGTGCCGCAGCCCGCTTGCGTTTTGAACCAAGCTCCATCTGGCCTAGCGAAGGTTTTGCATCTCCCCGACCCTGAGCCGCTTGAGTGCGATGAAGACGAGCTTGAACCTCATCTGCAACAGCCGAGGGGTCCTCGCCAAGGTAGCGTGCGTAAATTTTGATAAAACCCCGCTGGTAGATGGGAGGGAGCGGCAGGTCAAAATCGTCGCTCTCGTATCGGGTCAGGTATTCCATCCTAATCTTGGTGGCCTCAGCGGCCTCCCTCAGAGAGACACCTTTTCGTTTCCGCGCTTCTTCCAGTTTATTGCCAAGTGTCTCCATACCTGCTCGTTTTCAATGATTTACGATGAGAATGAGAACTCAGTAAAGACTTCGCAAAACAAAAGTGAGCAGTCTCCCAAAACCATGGAATTCATCGGCACTTCAGCAACCAAGAGCTTCCAAACCGTTGATTCAATTCGCACCGAAAGCCACTCCTCCAAGTCCGCCGAAATTCCTGCTAATCTTGAATTGGAAACAATGGCGCAGGGGAATCAAGAGAGGATTTCTCTAATCATTCTTAGCCGAACACTGCATTAAATCTCTCTCGCTGAGCATTCGTGCCAAGAAGAAGAAGCTTTCCCTTCGATTGGAGGACGACTGTCGGGGGCGGGTTCGTCGTAGTCTGGCCTCCATATTCAAATGCAATTACGACCAAGCCTGTTTCCGAGCCAATACCGCTTTCGGCAAGAGTTTTATTGGCGAGGCTCGCGGGAACATCCACTGAGAAAAAGTCAGCGCCTTCTCCGACCATTACGGGCTCCCTTTTCAACAAGTAGGCAGTGATAAACTCGCATCCCAGCGAAGCGTAGCTCAGAACGAAGTCAGCACCGGCCCGATAAATCGCATCGATGTTTCGCTCGCGGGTGATACGGCTCACGATTCCCAATTCCGGTTTCAGGCGGCGAAAGTACACGGCGAGATGAATGTTTTGTGCATCGTCATGGGTGGTAAGTGCGACAGCATTTGCGGTCCCCACACCAGCGGCTTCCAACACTTTCCGGTCGGCAGCATTCCCGATAATAACCTTGTCGCAAAACGGTGCCAACTCTTTCTCCAAAGCCGGATTTTGGTCCACAATGCGAACGATCACTCCCCTTTTCCGGAGAGCGGTAGCCGTCGATCGACCCACCTTTCCCCCGCCAATCACAAGCACCTCATGCTGTCCCGCATCACCAGACCCAAGTAGCTTATTTAGGCGATCCACCTGTTCCTGCCTTCCTACGGCTACGGGGACACAGGTCTCCCCTAGCGGCTTGTTCGGATCGACGGAACAAAGTCGACCCGAGTCCCATAGACCTACCACGTTCATACCGGTCGATTCCCTTATGCCCGCCTTTAGTAGCGATTTACCCTCCAAAGGAGTACCGTGGACGAGAAACTCAACGATCACGAGATCCTTGAACCGACCCACCTCCTGTGCCGTCCCTGTTCCTGAACCAATACGGGTCGCCAAGTGTTCGCCGAGCCTCGTTTTCAGTGCCAGCGGGTAGGTTGCTCCGCTCATCGAAAAAATGTCGATCGAATCGTCCTCCTCTGCCAAAGCGATGATCGGTATCGTCGAGCTAATCGACCGAACTGTCAGTAGGATGTTTGTGTTTACTGCGTCGGCTGCGTTGGCCAGAAGAAGCCGCGCTTTGTTCACATTGACGTTCTCAAATGTCTGCGTGTCATCAATCTGTCCTGCTACAACGGTCAGACCTTCTTCCCGGAGTTGAGCTGCCTTTTGATGGTCGCCTTCAAGAATGCAATAGGGGATGTCATTGAGTTTCAGTTTACGGACCAGTCCATTTGTAATGAAATCTCGCTGACAAATGATCACGTGATTTTCTAGTTCGGGAGCTACCTTCGTCGGAACTTTGGCGCGGATCTGAGCCTCGAGCCATGGTGCGTAGAAAAAACGAATGAAAGCAAACGGGAGCATGATCAGGAGTAGAACTACTCCTGAGGACATCACGAGAACGCTAAATAAACGGCCGATATCGCTATCGAAAGTAATGTCACCGAAACCAAGGGTGCTCATCACAGTGAGCGTCCAATAAAAACCGGTGAGCCACGAATGATCCTGCCCCTCCCAAAGCATGACGACGTGGAATAGAACTGAATATAGAACTATAATCCCGAGGAGGAAAAACAGATACGTCTTCAGTGCTCCAAGATTCCTGCGGGCCTGGGGGTCCCTTATGAAATAAGAAAACTGTGAACCAAGGAATTTCATCACCTACTCCGTTTTCAGATAGAAGAATCCACAAACCTATACACTCGGAAACGCTGTTCCCGATAAAGAGCTTTTACGGTCGTTTTCCGGAATGTCCGCTACAGGGAGTTACCGGATAAGTCTAGACGACCTATTGCGAGGCCAGAAGGGAATTCAACTCTTCTAACGTTTGGTAGGGAGACTTGTAGTCTTCGCCCGGGGCCTTTCCGAGGATCTGGTTCCCGTCACCATCAAGAACCACGAGATAAGGGATTCCGCGGGCAGAAAACTCTCCCAAGCCGGAAGCCTGCCGTTCATCGAAGCTCACGGCAGGAAAGTTCATTTTGCCCCACTCCATGTATTCTTCCATGGCATCTGATCCTCGGTCGCTACTCATAAAGATCATCTGGAAGTTTGGGTATTCTTCCGAAGCCTGATCATAGAACTCGGATAGTTGCGGAGTAAATTGCCGACAAGGTGGGCACCAGTGAGCTGAGTAGTATACGGCAATTACATCCTTGCCGTCCAAAGCATCAGAGGCTGGAACGAGGGCGTCACCATCAAGGCGAACCAAATCGCCAGAAATTTTGTCTTGGAGACTTCCTCCAAAAGCAAAGGAGCTGGCGACAGCAAAAAGTAAGCAAAGAAAGAGTTTCATGGCTGTAAGTTCCTGATTAAAGTAAGATTAGGTAAGAACCATCTACTCTTTAGTGCCATTTTGCGAGCCTTTTCATCGGAGAAAATGTGGGTCATCATCCGATCGAATATCCATAAGTTATTGATTTTCAATTATTAATATTCGATTTTGACCGACGGATCCAGAATGGGAAAAAATCCGAAATCTCCTGAAAGCGCGAAAATCGTTGCTGTCACGAGACAGGAATTGACTCGTTCGCACCGAGACGGTCAGCTCGCGGTAGATGCCTCCTCTTCATGCACAACCGATTTCTTTAGACTTCAATGGCCTTAGTGAGGAGGCCATTGCCTCCCTTCTCCGCGACCACCATCTCTCTCTTACGGTTGAAGAGGCACGCACAATCCAAAATCGAATCCTTAAGCGTCCACCGACTCTCGCAGAGTGTGTTCTCTGGTCAATTCAAGGCTCCGAACACTGCTCCTACAAAAGCAGCCGGACTCACCTAAAGCAGTTTCTCACGGAAGGACCCAGCGTAATCCTGGGTCCAACTGAAGACGCTGGTATTGTCGAAATTGCCCGGGACGCTAAGGGTCGCCGTTTTGGATTGGCGGTAAGCCACGAGAGCCACAATCATCCATCTCAAGTAGTCCCTTATGAGGGAGCTGCTACTGGTGTCGGAGGAAACGTTCGCGATGTATGCTGTATGGGTGCAAAGGTAATAGCAGTCGGAGATTCGTTGCGCTTCGGCGACGTTGACCTTCCGAAGAGCAAGTGGATTCAGGAGGGAGTTGTCGCAGGGATAGCTGGATACGGAAATCCCCTTGGTATCCCCAACGTCTGCGGCGACATATTCTTTGATCCGGGCTACAACGACAACTGCCTCGTTACGGTGCTGACCTTGGGCGCTATCGCAGAAGATGAAATTCTCCACTCCTATGCTCCGGAGAATGCGGAAGGCTATCATCTTATCCTTGTGGGAAAGCCTACTGACAACAGCGGATTTGGCGGCGCAAGTTTTGCCTCTGGCGAGCTGGATGAAAGGGAGAAAGAGAAAAACAAAGGTGCAGTTCAAGAGCCAAACGCTTTTCTGGAACGCCACCTTCTTAAGGCAACTTATGCCCTACATAGGATCTTAATAGATAACCAGGCGATCAACCGGGTAGGTTTCAAGGATCTTGGCGCAGGGGGTATTGCCTGTGCAAGCGTAGAGCTGGCTGAGGCCGCTGGTTACGGAGCCGAGGTGGAAGTGGACAAAGTCCCGGTTGGTATGGAAGGACTCCCGCCGCACGTGATCCTCTGCTCGGAAACCCAGGAACGCTTCATGTGGGTCGTCCCTGAAGACCTTAAACAAATAGTCCTGGAACACTATAATCAGACTTTTGCGTTGCCGGAGGTCTCTTCTGGGGCCAGAGCGGCAGTGGTAGGGCGAATCCGGGGCGACGGACTCTACCGCGTAACATGGAACGGTGAGATTCTCGTCGAGGCTTCAGCCTCTGAAGTCACGAAGGGAATCCTTTATGATCGGGATTACTCTCTTCCAGAAAGATATACAGCATCCGAGAGCATTCCTTCTTTTTCTGCATCTGATTTTTCAACCGACCTCCTGTCACTCATGGGGCACCATAACGTGGCCTCAAGGAAACCTGTTTTTGAATCCTACGACAAACAGGTTCAAGGCGCTACCGAGTTAGAGGCGGGTCGTGGTGATGCCGGAGTATTTCGTCCTTTCGAAGATCCGGTCTGGCCAGAAGAAATTCGCAAGGCAGGCGCAGTTGTGAGCCTCGACCAAAATCCCCGCTACAATCGTATCGATGCCAGAGCAGGAGCGCAGTGGTCAGTCTTTGAGGCCTTTCGAAATGTATGCGCTGTCGGAGGAAGGCCCGTCGCCTTTACAGACTGCCTGTGCTACGGAAATCCAGAAAAACCGGACCAGATGGGAGACTTTGTTGCTGGAGTCGAAGGAGTAGCTTCGGCCGCTAAGTCCGTCACTCTTTTTGACTATCCCGAGTCCGGCATTCCGATCATCGCCGGCAACGTCTCTCTTTACAACGAGTCTCAGGGACGTGCTATCCCACCCAGCCCCATGATTTCTTGCGTCGGCAGAATGCCTGATGCCTCAAAAGTGGTTGGATTCGGGTTTTCCAGAGCCGGTTCCCTCGTGTTCCACGTGGGCGCGTTTGCTCGTTCACTATCTGGATCGCTCTGGTTGGAAAGTAAGGGAGGAACCCACGGGACAATTCCAGACCCAGATCCAGAGGTGATTCAGCGAGACGCTTACATGGTCGTTGAGATGATCGAGGAAGGGGTGATTCTCTCTTGCCACGACGTGTCCGATGGAGGCCTTGCAGTTGCACTTGCGGAAGCAGCAGTTGAAGGCGGGGTCAGTTTTGATGGGATCTCCTTCGAGAAAGGTACCGATCCGTCAGTTTTGTTCGGTGAATTCGGAGGATTCATCGTTGAGGTAGAAGACAAAAACAAGGAGTTTTTTCTGACGAAAGCGAAAGCTCATAACGTTCCTGTCGAAGCCGTTGGCAAAACCGCAAACAGCGACGACTTTATCCTCGGATCCAATATTAAGATCCCGCTCAATGAACTAAAGACTGTCTGGGAATGCGGATTACGCGAAAAGCTCGACTCCCAAATGAACCATCTCCATGAGCAAAGCTGATTATAAATCATCGGGTGTCGACATAGACGCAGGAAATGAAGCGGTTGATCGGATCGCGCCACTCGCCAAGAGCACCTTCGGCCCGGATGTTCTGACAGGTGTGGGGTCGTTTGGTTCGATGGTGGAACTAGGCGCTGCTCTCAAACGCTACCAAAACCCAGTGCTTATCCAGAGTATCGACGGCGTTGGAACAAAAGTATCAGTGGCCAGGATGGCAGGAAAGTATTTCAATCTTGGCATAGACGTAGTAAGCGCGACTACGAACGACATTCTCGTTCACGGAGCGCAGCCCGTTAGTTTCCTCGATTACATCGCTAACGAGAAGCTCGATCCTGCTGTTGTGGAGGAGATTGTTGCCGGCATGGCTCAAAATTGCCGCGAAAATGGAATCTCTCTTGTAGGTGGTGAAACGGCGGAGATGCCGTCAACCTATCTGCCGGGCGAGCATGATATCGTTGGCTGCGTAAGTGGCCTAGTTGACAAGGAAAAGATCATAAACGGATCTTCGATCACCCCAGGAGACGTGGTAATCGCCCTTTCCTCCTCCGGTTTGCATACCAACGGTTTTTCTCTTGCCCGAAAAGTGTTTTTCGAGATTGCGGGACTTACTACCGAAGATCGTCTGGAGGACCTCACCGCGTCTGTAGGGGACACGCTTCTTGAGCCTCATTTGAATTACCGAAAACCAATAGACCGATGGATTGAATCAGAAGTTTCGATCAAAGGTCTAGCACACATAACGGGGGGAGGCTTCCTGGAAAATATCCCCAGAATACTACCGGAGGGAACTTCCGTCGAAATCAAGAAAGGCTCTTGGCCGGAAATTGCTGTTTTTTCTGTCATCCGGGAATTGGGCGAAATCGATGAGAGGGAAATGTACAGAACGTTCAACATGGGAATTGGACTCGTCGGCATTTTGCCTGAAGAAGAAGTTACCCGCGCCCTACAAATTGCCGAACAAGCCGGAAGCAACGCATTTCGAATTGGGGCCGTAATCCCTGGGGATCGAAAGGTTTCTCTTATCTAGGAAAGAATGAAAAAGGTCGCAATCATCCAGTTTCCCGGAAGCAATTGCGAGGCGGAGTCAGCAGCGGCTATCCGGAGAAACGGGATGCACCCAAAGGAGTTCCTATGGAACCGCTCGTCAGCGGAATTGTCATCTTATGATGGATACTTTCTCGTAGGAGGGTTTTCCTACGAAGATAGATCGAGGGCAGGAGTTCTCGCGTCGCTGGATCCAATCCTCGAAATCATTAAACGGGAAGCGGAGACCGGAAAGCCAGTCCTTGGTATCTGCAACGGTGCACAAATACTGGTTGAGAGTGGCCTTGTTCCAGGGGTTTCTGGAAACAAAGTGGCCATGTCATTAGCTCCGAATCGTCGTCAGGTTGGTGAGCACCTCCTTGGCTCGGGGTTTTTCAATGACTGGTGTTTTGTGAAGAGTGCTGTCGATCCGGATAGAACGGCCTTCACGCGCCACATTGAGAAGGGCGATCAACTCAACATACCATTTGCACATGCTGAAGGGCGTTTTTTAGCCCATCCAAGTCTCCTTGAGGAGATAATGGAACGCGGACAGGGAGTGTTTCAGTATTCTGCGGAATCTGGAAACATTGAGAATCACTTCCCAACGAACCCGAATGGATCCGCTGAGAACCTTGCTGCTGTTTCGAATCCCGCGGGCAATGTGATGGCGATGATGCCTCATCCTGAAAGAACACCGAACGGAAATGCAATATTCTCGTCCATGAGAGAATACATGGAGCGCGGGCAGACCCACGATTCTCGTCCGCTGGAATTTCATGTGGAGAATGAGCAGGTCGAAGAGCGTTCAGTTTCAGCGGGTTCCGTGACCTTACCCGTTTCACTAATTATCACGGATACAACAGCAAAGTCGGTGGAACAAAGCCTGCGTAGAATCGGTTTCGATGTCTCGGTCGAGCGAAGGATTTTATGGGAGCTGGAACACTCCGATTTTCCCGAGAATTGGGAAACTGAACTTAAAGAGACTGGTGAGCTCTTTAACTCTAACAAGGAGTTTGTCGACCGATCAGACCCAGGCGATCCCTCGAAAGTTGCGGTTGTCTGCGTCTCCCCTACCGATGACTTGCGTGGGAAACGGGTTTTGGAGACGCTTCAACGCCGGTTTCACCTCGAGTATCCCAGTCAACTAAACTCATCCGTCTTGTGGATTCTCAGATTCCAATCGGCTGAGCTTCGCAAAACCCAGCTTCCGAAAGTTCTATCCACCCATATTTTACACAATCCGGTGTCGGATACCATAGGCGAATTAGATCCAGAGGCCTTTCTGAAAAAGGTCTAACCAGAAAAACAGAAGATGCATACCTCTGGCTTTCCCCTCTCTGAAGCGGAGCTACTCGGAAAAATAATCGAAAAGACTGATTGCCGGACAGGCAAAGTAGAAGGAAAGGTCCGCGACATATACCGGAGCGATAACAGGATCGCGTTGGTGTGCACGGATCGCCTAAGTGCGTTTGATCGTTCCATAACGACGATTCCACTGAAGGGCAGAATCCTGAATCTGCTGAGTGCTTGGTGGTTTCGAGAAACTGAACCAATCATTGAGAATCATCTAATCAGCGTTCCTCATCCGAACGTTACGATCGCAGAGGCTTGTAAGCCGATTCCTCTTGAATTTGTAGTCCGAGGATACCTTACGGGATCAACTTCCACGTCACTTTGGACCCACTATTCTGAAGGGGCGCGTAATTACTGCGGAAATATCATTCCAGATGGTTTGAGAAAGAACGATGAGCTCCCTCAACCCATCCTGACGCCAACAACAAAAGCACAGTCTCACGACCAGCCGATTTCCGGAGAGGAAGCTGTGAACTCAGGAATAGTAAGCGAAGAAGTTTGGAGTCTTGCCTCCAAAAAAGCTCTTGAGCTCTTTGAATTTGGGCAGAGAAAAGTCCGGGAGTCTGGGTTCATTCTCGTGGATACGAAATATGAAATGGGCCTAATAGAAGACGGATCCCTCGTTCTCATTGACGAAATCCACACTCCTGATTCGAGTCGTTTTTGGAGATTGGACACTTTAGAAGAGCGGCTCTCTCTCGGCGAGGAACCTGATAGCGTCGATAAAGAGTTTATTCGGCTCTGGTTCGCCAACCGCTGCGACCCATACCACGATGAAAGGCTACCTGAAGCCCCTCCCGAACTTAGACTGGAGCTCACCAACCGATATCACTCGATTTACATGGCTCTGGTCGGCGAATCTGTTCCTCTTCCAAGTGACACAGAGACAGAGTTAGGAACCATCAATCAAGTGGTGAATCGCTCTCTTTGTTGAGGATCTTCCATCCTACCCGAATAAGTCTTTACGCAATCCTCCGAGAGTGGAGAGACCCCTCCAGTTTGCCCCTCTCATGGGCTTGGGTCCCGGGGGTCTTACGGAAGCGGGCGGCGGCTGGGCCACAGCCTGTTCTCTGACGAAGGCTTCTGAGCCGAGAATCCTGCCGTCGGTGAAGTAGCGCACCCGGCAGCGCAGGAG